>NZ_JAHRFA010000087.1:23290-26635 GCF_020883045.1 Microcoleus sp. CAWBG58
ATCCTCTTCCTTCCAGGTAGAGGTTGCTGTCAACTGTCAACTGTCAACTGTCAACTGTCAACTGTCAACTGTCAACTGTCAACTGTCAACTGTCAACTGTCAACTGTCAACTGTCAACTGAATGAAAGCCGATGAACACGGTAAAAACCGGGTTTCCAGAAGTCGGAATCGGTAAGTCTTCTATCGCTATCTCTAACTAAAGGAATAGATATTTACAAGCAATATCTGTCACAATTTATGTTGAAATGTTAAGGTGAGACATCTTGGGAATTACCAGTTCCGCTCACCCACTCTAAAAAACCTTGAAATGAACTCTGTCGGGGTAGCGATTGTTCTGTAGCTGCGATCGCACATCCCAAAAATACCACGCTTCCCAAAATTGCCAGTAGCGGAAAATGTTTGCCCAGCCCAAAGTCGCGCTGAAGGCGAGCTAACGGCCTGCTCTCGCGCCTGAGCATCTTTCCCACCGTCAGTTGTTTGAGGCTAAAAGGATCGCGGACAAAATGGCCGCTCCAGCTAATTACCATATGAGAATGGCAGTGGGGACAGGTGAATAGTCCGCTGACCATTCCGACTGGGCCCACGACGCTGGAACGGTGGCAAATCGGGCAAGTGACAGAATGAGTGTTATAGGTGGGAGCGTTCATAACTGCTTTTCTTGAGTAAAAAACCAACAACCAATTGAGAACCTGCGTTAACGCCTACGGCATATACCTAAAGAGGTACTTTATCCTTAATTCCTAGTTTACCGCTCCAATCGGGTCGATCGGAGCTCAATGCTTGGGAAAACTTTCAAATTGCCAATCTCGCAACGAGTGCAAATCGGGAACACAGGTGAGATTGTATTGCAGGGGAGTAACGGTAATTTTATTGTCGCGAATAGCTTGTACGTCTGTAGGAATATCATGGCACACAGCCGATTCGGAGGTTTCTTCCACATCTTCTAACAATTCCCCAGCCAGCCAATAATAAGTTTTGCCGCGCGGATCAGTGCGCTTTTGAAATATGTCGAAATAGCGGCGAATGCCTTGACGGGCGATCGCAACTCCGGTAATTTCTGCCTGTGAGACTGCTGGTATGTTGACATTCAACAGTGTCGGTTTGGGCATTGGCTGTTTTTCCAACTGTCGCAGCAAGGTGACAGCGAAATCCACCGCCGGCCCAAATTCCTGCGAAGTATAGCTGGCGAGACTGAAAGCAATGCTGGGAATGCCTTCCATAATTCCTTCCATCGCAGCCGAAACCGTCCCCGAACAGATAATGTCCGTGCCTAAATTCGGCCCGTGGTTGACGCCGGAAAGGACAAAATCGGGCGGTTTGTCAACTAAAGCCCACAAAGCTAGTTTGACGCAGTCGGCGGGAGTACCCGAGCAAGCCCAAGCTTTGACGGCGGGATCGAAAACAGATTCGATAATTTCGGCGCGAATGGGTTGGTGCAATGTGAGGCCGTGTCCGGTAGCGGAGCGCTCTCTGTCGGGACAAACTACGCTCACAGAGTGGCCGGCGGCGGCGAGAGCGTTGGCGAGGCTGCGGATGCCTTGTGCAAAGATGCCGTCGTCGTTGCTAATTAAAAGTTTCATTGAAATTTTTATAGGCCTGATAATAATCTTAAACTAGATTCAAGTAGGGCGATCGGTTGGGAGCATCCCGATTGTGCAAACATATCCGCAAGGGCGAAGCATTCGCGCCCGTATTTTATCGACTATAGGAGAGATTTTCAGCGCGAATGCTTCGCCCCTACAAAAACGGGGTGCTCTCGATCGGTTTCACCTGCAATTATCTATTACCTAATTACATATTAAGCAGCCATCAATCTAAAATCTAAAATCTACAAGTCAGTCGATCCAAAATTGCGCTACACTCAGCTTGGCCCAAAACTGCCATCAATCTAAAATCTAAAATCTAAAATCTAAAATCAAAATGACTGTCCAGCTCAGCGACATTGAAACTCAACTAGAAACCCTGGGCCAAGAGTCCAAAAGTGCGATCGCAACTGCGAATACCCTCGAACAACTCGAACAGTTGCGCCTTGGCTACCTAGGCAAAAAAGGTCAACTCTCTCAAATTTTAGGCATGATGGGCAAACTTTCGGCAGACCAGCGGCCAAAAGTAGGCGCGATCGCCAATACTGTAAAAGAAGCCCTACAAGCCGACTTAGAAGACAAGCGCGCCGCCCTCCAAACCGCCCAAATCCAGGCCAAATTAGCCTCAGAAACCCTTGACGTTACCATGCCGGGGATTTTTCCCCCTCAAGGTCGAATTCACCCCTTAAACGCCGTCATAGACCGCGCTCTCGATATTTTTGTCGGCCTCGGCTATACCGTCGCCAACGGCCCGGAAATGGAAACAGATTATTACAACTTCGAGGCGCTCAACACTCCACCCGACCACCCAGCGCGGGATATGCAAGATACATTTTACCTGCCAGGTGGCGACTTGCTGCGGACTCAGACATCATCGGTGCAAATTCGCTACATGGAACAGCACAAACCGCCGATTCGGATTGTCTCTCCCGGCCGCGTTTACCGCCGCGATACTGTTGATGCTACTCACGCGGCAGTTTTCCACCAAATTGAACTTTTAGCTATTGGTGAAAATCTGACATTTACTGACTTGAAAGGCACAATTAAAGAGTTTCTGCGCCAAATGTTCGGACAAGATTTGCCGATTCGTTTCCGCACGAGTTACTTTCCGTTTACAGAACCTTCTGCTGAAGTTGATTTGCAGTGGAACGGCAAATGGCTGGAAGTTTTGGGCTGCGGTGCAGTAGATCCTAATGTTCTTAAAGGAGTCGGTTTAGATCCAGAAAAGTATACCGGGTTTGCAGCCGGTTTTGGAGTGGAGCGGTTCGCTATGGTACTTTATGAAATTGACGACATTCGCCGGGTTTATGCTAGCGATTTACGATTTTTGCGGCAGTTTTAAGTAGTGGCTTGAGGTCGGTTTTACTCTGAAGGTATGTAGTTGCGCTTCAGCGCTCTTTATAAATATTAGCAAAGAGCACCCAAGCGCAACAACGTACCTAATTTGTCTGACGACAATAAAACCGCCCTGGGTTTTACTATGACTGTAGGGTTTTGGTTAATGTAGATCGATGTTTTGAGTTTCGATCGAGGAGAGAAAGCTAAAAAATCTAATATCCTATCCAAAGAGATAGATCGCGGTCATGTTGGTTTGTAATGATGACTAAAGTCCTCGGGAAAAGAAGGACTAAAGTCCTCACTACAAACCTGGGAAAAGAAGGACTAAAGTCCTCACTACAAACCTGGGAAAAGAAGGACTAAAGTTCTCACTACAAACCTGGGAAAAGAAGGACTAAAGTCCTCACTACAAACCTGGGAAAAG
>NZ_JAHRFA010000088.1:0-26621 GCF_020883045.1 Microcoleus sp. CAWBG58
GTTAGAAAAGGCAGTGGATTTGATTAACAATCGACCGAGGAAATCGCTTGACTATCGAACCCCTTTTGAAGTATTCTATGGACATACATCAGACACTGTTGCACTTCAGATTTGAATTGGCGAAATAGGTTCGTAGTGAGGACTTTAGTCCGCATCAAATTTAGATAGGACTAAAGTCCGAACGATCAAACCTATGTGTTGTGTCCTGTATTTGCTAAAATGCGATCGCACATTCTTGTGCTCGGATTTGCGATCGGCGGATTTTCAAAATATATCAAATCCGGTTGCATCGTCCTATATTAATCTCTTTATTCTCTCTCTGTGTCCTCTGCGTCCTCTGCGGTTAAATCATTCCGATCCAACCAGAAACGATATTAGGTTACAAAACTTTGATAGAATTTGTTAAATACGACCAATATCTGTCAGCATAGAAATACATAGATCGATCGCAAAGAGGCCACCGTGCAACCCGTAGACTTTACAACATTAACCGCAGCTTGCAGCGAACTGCGAGCCCAATGGCTGCCAGCGCGCTTAGAACAAGTCTACCAGCGCGATCGATTCACCGTGTCCCTGGCCCTGCGAACCATGAACCAACGCGGCTGGATAGACATTTCATCCCATCCAGCAGCCGCCCGCATCTGCGTCGGCGACTCCCCGCCACGAATTCCCGACACCTTCACCTTCAGCGAACAACTGCGGCACCAACTCAGCGGTTTAGCCTTAGTTTCCATCGCCCCCGTGTCTCCTTGGGAAAGAGTCATCGACTTGCAATTCGCCAAACGCCCGGGCGAACCAGCCCTCTGGCATCTCTACGCCGAAATCATGGGTAAGTACAGCAACGTCATCCTCACCGCCGAAGATAATCTCGTTGTCACCTGCGCCCACCAAGTCAGCGCCAAACAGTCCAGCGTGCGTCCCATCCAAACCGGGCAACCCTACGAATTGCCCCCATCTTTGACCGATGCAGTGCCAAGCGCGATCGAATCTCTCGATCGCTGGCAAGAACGAATTAGCCTGGTTCCCGGGCAAATAAAGACCAATCTGTTGAAAAATTACCGAGGGTTGAGTAAGGTCTTAGTTGTATCGATGATTCGATCGGCAAATCTCGACCCCGAACAATCCACCGACAGCCTAAATCCCCACCAATGGCAGCAACTATTTCAGCGCTGGCTGTACTGGTTGCAATGCCTAGAAAACTCCAAATTTCAACCGAGTTTTACCCCCGAAGGCTACAGCGTCATCGACTGGCCAAAACCAGACGAAAAACAGCCCGAATCTGAATCTGAAAACGAATCTAATTCCCCCAATCCGTTACATCCAGAACAAAATCCGCTGCCGAACCCTTCCGTCCAACAATTACTCAACATTTATTACACAGGCGAAATCAACCAACAAGTATTTTCCCAACTGCGACATCAGCTTACCCAAAAACTCAACAACGTCCTAGCAAAACTGCGCCTCAAAGCCAACACATTTAAAGAACGCTTGCAGCAATCGGCAGATGCAGATACTCACAAATCCCAAGCCGACTTGTTAATGGCAAACTTGCAGCATTGGGAACCGGGAATGAAATCAATTTCCCTCCCAGACTTTGAAACCGAAAAACCAGTTGTCATTCCGCTAAACGTGGAAAAAAACGCCGTTCAAAACGCTCAAGCAATCTACAAAAAACACCAAAAACTTAAAAGAGCTCGCATTGCAGTAGAACCTTTATTAGCCGCCGTACAAGAAGAAATCGACTATTTAGAACAAGTCGAAGCCGCACTTTCGGTATTGGAAACCTACCGCAACACCCAAGATTTGCAAACCCTCGCCGAAATCCGCGAAGAACTAATCCAGCAAAAATATCTAGTTGTATCAGATTACCGTGGCAGTGACAAAAATGCTGCGATCGAATTTCACCGCTACCAAACCCCCAGCGGCTTTGAACTATTAATCGGGCGCAACAACCGCCAAAACGACCAACTCACCTTTCGTACAGCCAACGACTACGATTTGTGGTTTCACACCCTAGAGATTCCCGGAAGTCACGCCTTGCTGCGCCTCACACCCGGTACAGTTGCTGAAGAAACCGATTTGCAATATGCGGCAGACATGACTGCATACTACAGTCGCGCCCGTCACAGCGAACAAGTTCCGGTGGTTTATACCGAACCGAAATATGTTTACAAGCCCAAGGGTGCTAAGCCTGGTATGGTTGTGTACAAGCAAGAGCGCATTGTCTGGGGTCGGCCGCAGCAAGCCCCAGCAAGTTCGTAGTGAGGACGAAGAGTCCGCATCCAATAACGGAGGACTGAAGTCCGAACCATCGAAGATAAAAATCTGTCTCTAATGTAACGTTTTATTGCAAAAAATAAATTTTCTTGCTAAAATTCCGCTGAAGAGAGATGATATTCCTCTTGTAACCCGCTGCAAAGAAACGTGCAACTTGGGTTTCCTCACTGTGAGAAAAACACTGTGGGAAAAAACACAACGGATTTAACTATTTTGCAGACCAGCTTTGCTAAAGCTGGTCGTTTCTGTTTAAACTTGAAACTCAAGGTCGCATTCTACAACAGACTTGAATACCTCTTCATTCGCTTTATCTTCTAGAAATTATTTGCCTTAATCCGCGGTTTTCTCTTCCTGCATCAAAGATTTACGCAACTCAAATCTAAATTTTATGTAATTTGCCGTCATTTTTTCCTATCTAATCGCTGCTGCCCTTCTTGCCGCCGATACTAGCTAAACTACAATTAGCGCGATCGCTTTTTCTAAAAAAATTCGCCCTAAAAAAGAATTATTACCTATTGACTTTGCTCGACTTCCGGGGTATATTTTAAATAATGGAAGTGGTGACTTAAAATTTAATTTTGCCAATATTTCCATTATTTAATCATACTTGATTGAATGCTGGCAGTCAAGGTGTGAACCCTAAAAAAAAGGCAATTTTTTTTTAATACAATCAATTAAAATTAATCTGACCCACAACTAATTCTCTCTTAGCATGAATAAATTGTCAATAAGTCCGATCGCCCGAATATTCTAAAATTAAAACCAACGATCGAATCAGAAAAAAAGCCTATGCCTTACAGCACTAGGGTTGAGCGCATCAGAATTGCATCCCCACAACCACAATGAAGAAGTCTCCGATCAGAATTCTGCTAGTAGAAGATGATACATTACTGAGTGCGACACTGGCAAAAGTGTTGGAAGCAAATGACTACACGATCGATCGCGCCAGCGACGGACAAGCAGGTTTAGACTTGGCAACATTGATTGAGTATGACCTGATTTTGCTCGACGTGCAGGTTCCCAAACTAGATGGAATTAGTCTGTGCCGGCAACTGCGATCGCAAAACTACCGCAAACCGATCCTGTTACTGACAGCAAACGATTCAGATGCCGATGTGGTAGCAGGGTTCGACGCCGGGGCCGATGATTACCTCAGCAAGCCCTACGCCATGGAAGTATTGCTAGCAAGAATCCGCACATTATTGAGGCGATCTCAAGTAGTTTCTCCTGGGAGTTTTGCTAAAGACTCATCCACTACATTGACTTGGGGAAATCTTTATTTAGACATGGATTCAGGCCGAGTAACCTTTGGCGAACAACTTATTTCACTGACAGCCAAAGAATACAACCTGCTGGAATTGTTTATGCGAAATCCCGATCGCATCTTCAGCCGCAGCGCCATTCTCGATCGCCTGTGGGGATTTGACGATGCACCAACCGATCGCGCTATAAACACTCATATTAAGGATATCCGCAAAAAACTCAAAGCAGGCGGCTTGACTGAAGAAATGATCGAAACAGTTTATGGCATGGGCTATCGACTCAAGCAACGTCCCCAATCTGCACCGCTGCTTTCAAACAATTCTAGTACCAACAGCACCAACAAACAGAAATCTCGTGCTGGAGATCCATCTGCGATCGACAAAGTGCTAGAGCGGTTTCGAGGAGTATTTCAGCAACAAATTGCCGTCTTGTCGGAAGCAAAAACCGCTCTAATTGCCGGAAATTTGGAACTCGAATTATATCGAGCGGCTAAGCAAGAAGCGCATAAATTAGCAGGCTCTATGGCATCCTTTGGATATCCAGAAGGATCGAAATTAGCGCGATCGGCAGAGCATTTACTAATCTCCATTAGCCCAGTCAACCCCTGTGATTTTCTTCGCTCTTTGACTGCTGAAGAAATCACACGATTTTCGGAAATGGTGACAGGATTAGAGCAGGACTTAGCCAAACCAAAAGTTGCATCAACCGCTTCATCATTGCCTACCGCAGTATCTCATCGAGTGCTAGTAGTTGACGATGATACTGCTTTGACGGAATGCTTAAAAGCAGAATCCGAAACTTGGAAAATTCGGATGAAAATTGCTCCGAATGTTGCTACTGCCCGATCGCGCTTGGCTATGTCAATGCCCGATCTGATTTTAATAGATTTAAGCTTTCCCGACACCGAAGAAGATGGATTAACCCTGCTGCGAGAGCTCAACGAGCGATCGCCCAACCTACCCGTAATTGTATTTACAGGGCGCGACAGTTTGAGCGATCGGCTAGCAGTATCTCGCCTAGGTGCTAAACAATTTTTACACAAACCTGCCACCACCGACCAAATTTTTCAAGCCATATCCCGTATTTTAATTAAAACAGAAGCATTACAAGCCAAAGTATTAATTGTTGACGACGATCCTGCCATTTTAGCTCACTTATCTGCACTGCTAACACCTTGGGGTTTGGACGTGGTAAAATTAACCGATCCTCAAAGATTTTGGGAGGTGCTGGTTACAACTTCGCCCAACTTAGTCATACTCGATTTGGAGATGCCACAAATTAGCGGGTTAGAGTTGTGTCAGGTGGTGCGTCAGGATACGCAGTGGGGAGATTTGCCAATCTTAGTTGTAACTGCTCATACCCATGCCGATTCTCTTCAGCAAGCCTTTGCTGCGGGAGCCGATGATTTTATTACTAAACCCGTGTTGGGGCCAGAACTTGTGACGCGGGTACTCACCCGGATCGATCGCACTCGCAGGAGCAGCGTGCCGTAGGGCGATCGCACAAAATTGAGATTTTGCACTGTTGCTTCTTCGAGATTTTTGGGACGGGCAAGATGCCCATCCCACAATTCTAAAATTCACTCTTTGTGGAACAGGCATCTTGCCTGTTCTTGAGAATAATCCATCCAAAATATAGTAATTCTAAATGATTGATGAAGATTTGTAGGGGTAGCGCCCCCGTGCCTACCCCTTATCTATCGGGGCAACCGGGTTCTTAAAGAACCCTGACAAGAATTAAGAAAATGATTTACGATTGCTGTACAAGACAACACAAAGCAGGTTTCCTGATAACATAGTTAAGTGATTGTGACAAGCTCATAAAGAAAGAATATTAGTGAGACAAAGCCATAATTACTCAAAACAAAGCTAGGGAGAGGAAACAGCCATGATAGTCGATCGCAGATTTTTCCCCTACGGAGTCGCCATTAGCACGACGGCAATCGCCCTTCTCCTCTCTCTGTGGCTAGAAGCTTTGCTATCTCGAACCATAGGATCTTTTTTCTACATCGCAGTCATAGTCAGTGCTTGGTATGGGGGCTTTCGAGCGGGAATTGTGACAGTTGTCCTTTCCTCACTGGCACTCAATTATTACTTTTTTGCCCCCATCAATCAATTCAGGATCGATCGACCTGAGGATGTATTGCGGTTAGGATTTTTTATATTAGTTGCTACGATAATTAATTTACTGACTAGCAACTTTCAGGACGGCAAAAAGAAGATTGAACGACTAAATAAGCAAATAATTCAGGAAAATGCCGAACAATTGCGAAATGCTTTGTCAGCGGCACGGATGGGAATGTGGGATTGGAATCTAGTCACCGGACAAATTAAATGGTCTCCCGAACACGCGCTGTTATTCGGTTTATCTCCCGAGGATTTTGATGGCAGATATGAAACCTTTGATGCTTGCGTTCATCCTGACGATCGCCAAAGCTTAAATCAAGCAATCAAGCAAGCCTTAGAAACAAAAAGTATCTATCAACATGAATTTCGAGTAATTTGGCCGTCGGGCAGCATTCACTGGCTTGAGGGGCGGGGACACGGCTTTTATAACGACACAGGTGAAGCGGTGCGAATGGCTGGCACGATCGCCAATATTGACAGTCGCAAGCAAACAGAAACTTTACTGCACAATCAATTCGAGCAACAGCGCCTGTTGGTGGAAATGACGCAGCGCATCCGCCAATCCCTGAACTTACAAGACATACTCCAAACTACTGTAGAAGAAGTGCGACGGTTTCTGCAATGCGATCGCGCCCTGATGTTCAAAATCAATTCAGACTCTGCCGGAATTGTGCTAGTAGAGTCTGTCGCTCCAGCCTGGAATGCTATCTCATCCAATCATACCTACGATCCTTGTATTAGCCAAGAGTATATCGAACCATTTAAGCAAGGCTTAGTCACTGCAAAATCCGATATCTACACTGCCCAAATCGCATCCTGTCACCAAGAAATGCTGGCCGCCTTCCAAGTTCGGGCAAATTTAGTAGTGCCTATTTTACAAGGTGAAAATCTCTGGGGATTGCTGATCGTTCATCACTGCGAGGGGCCGCGCGAGTGGCAAGCTTGGGAAATAGAATTGCTGCGGCAGTTGTCCGCACAAGCGAGTATTGCGATTCAACAAGCAGATTTATTTGAGCAACTACAAACCGAGCTTAGAGAGCGCAAACAAGCAGAAATAACATTACAGGAGACTAAAGAAAAACTGCAATTGTTCATCAAATATGCTCCCGCCAGTATTGTGATGTTCGATCGCTCCATGTGTTACCTAGCCGCCAGCCAGCGATGGGTTGATGAATATCGGCTCAATTCTGTAGAATCGATAATTGGGCGATCGCACTACGAGGTTTTTCCGAATATTCCAGAGGAGTGGAAGCAAGTCCACCAGCGCAGTTTAGCAGGTTTCATTGAAAAATGCGATGAAGATCGGTTTGTGCACTCAGATGGCTCGCTGCAATGGTTGCGGTGGGAAATTCACCCCTGGTATCGCAGCAATGGCGATGTTGGTGGCATCATTCTCTTCACTGAAGATATTACCGATCGCAAACAAGCACAAATTGCCCTCCAACAAATCAATACCGAACTCGAAAAACGGGTAACAGAAAGAACAGCAGAACTAACTGAGGTCAACGATCGCCTGTTAGTTACCTTACGAGAAAAAGAACAGGCTTATCAACGGGTAGAAGAACAAGCACAACTGCTAGAAGACCTCTACAATAATGCCCCCTGTGGCTATCATTCAGTAGATGAAGAAGGGACTATAGTTCAGATAAATGATACGGAACTCAACTGGTTCGGCTATACCCGTGATGAAATTGTACACAAAAAAAAGTTTATCGATTTAGTTACAACTGAAAGTCAAAGTGTTTTTCAAGAAAATTTCCCCCTATTCAAAAAACAAGGTTCGATCCAAAACCTAGAGTTTCAGATGTTGCATAAAGATGGATTTACCCGATGGATCAGCCTGAATGCCAGCGCAGTTAAAGATGACGCAGGTAACTTTTTAATCAGTCGCTCCAGCATATTTGATATTAGCGATCGCAAACAGATCGAAATCGAGCGAAAACAAGCCGAATTAGCCCTAATAGCAAGCGAAGAAAGCCGACGACTAGCACTAGATTTAACTAATACTGGCTTTTGGGATATGGACACAGGCAGCAAAAGCCAAATCTGGAATGATAATCTCTTTAAATTACTGGGTTTTACTAATGATAGGGAAGCAACCTATCAGCTTTGGCGCGAGCGCCTTCATCCAGAAGATTTAAGTTGGGTTGAAGAACGATTTTTAGAATCGTTGGAAAACCGCACTGATTATGAAGCTGAATATCGAGTCGTGCATCCAGATGGTTCTGTTCATTGGATACTGGGGCGCGGCAAAGGCATCTATGATCAATTGGGGAAACCCGTGCGATCGCTAGGCGTGCTGCTCGATATTAGCGATCGCAAACGCGCTGAAGAAATTCTCCGACAATACGAGCGCATTGTATCCAGTACAAAAGATGGGATTGCACTGATCGATCGCAACTATATTTATCAAATAGCCAATCAAGGTTATCTATCTTGGTGCAACAAATCCGCCAGCGAAGTTGTCGGCAATTCAGTCAGAAATATCTTGGGTCAGGAATTGTTCGACAACTTTATCAAACATCGCTTAGATCAATGCTTGACTGGAGAGACAATTCAATATGAAAAGTGGTTTGATTATCCCAATTTAGTCCTGCAATTTTTGAGCGTAACCTATACGCCTTTCCGCGATGCAGACGATAATATTTTAGGCGTTATCATTAGTCTGCGCGATCTAACTCAACTCAAACAGGCAGAACAAATGCTAGAGCTTCAGGCTGTGATTACCCGCAACATGGCGGAGGGCGTTTGTTTGGTGAGAGCCGATAATGCAGTCATTGTTTATAGCAATCCTAAATTTGAGCAGATGTTTGGCTATGAGTTAGATGAACTCAACGGTAAAAACATTTCGATTCTCAACTATGCCTGCGAATCGCTAAATCCTGAAGATGTATATCAAGCGATTAGATCTGCCGTTTTACAACGTGGTGAATTCAGCTATGAAATCCATAATGTTAAAAAAGACGGTACTCCATTTTGGTGCAGTGCAACTTGCTCTGTATTCCAGCATCCCGAATACGGCGATGTTCTGGTTGCAGTTCAACAAGATATCACTGAAAGCAAACAAGTCCAAGCAGCATTACTACAGAAATCGCGACAAGAAAGTTTGCTCTGGACTATTACTCAAGCGATTCGCCAATCTTTAGACCTCAATGATATTCTGAATACTGCCGTCACAGAAGTCAAGCAAACATTACAAGTCGATCGCGCTGCGATTTATCGTTTCACTCCCGATTGGAGTGGAGATTTTGTGGTTGAATCAGTCGATCCGCAGTGGGTAAAACTGGTGGAATGCAATGTTCAAAAAGCTTGTGAAGATGCCTACCTGCAAGAAACTCAAGGAGGGCGCTTTCGCAATCACGAAACCTTTGCGATCGCCGATATTGACGAAGCTGGACTTCATCCTTGTCACATCCAACTCTTGCAACAATTTCAAGCCAAGGCATATTTGGCAGTTCCCATATTTTCGGGAGAATTGCTCTGGGGATTGTTGATCGTCTACCAAAACACTGAACCTCGCAATTGGCAATCTTGGGAAATTGAATTGCTCGAACAGATTAGCAGCCAATTGGCGATCGCCATTCAGCAATCCCAACTCTACACCCAACTCGAACTCGAATTGCAAGAACGCCAACAAGCCACCGCCGTAATCCGAGAAGCCGAACGTCGCTGGCGATCGCTTTTGGAGAATGTGCAGTTGATTGTTGTCGGACTTGATTCGTCGGGAAATATTAATTACGTCAATCCATTTTTTGTCGGTCTCACGGGGTATACTAACGAAGAAGTTTTAGGTAAAAATTGGTTTGAAAACTTCTTGCCTAGCTCTAGTCAACAATCAACTGAAGCCGACTTCTTGGAACTCTTGACTCACAATGCTCATCCCTATTATCGAAATGTCATCTTGACCAAATCCGGCGAAGAACGATTCATTGCTTGGAACAATACAATGCTACAAGATTCAGATGGAACCATCATCGGCAGTATAAACATTGGCGAAGATATCACCGAACGAAACAAAGTCGAACAAATTAAGGATGAATTCATCGGCATTGTCAGCCATGAATTGCGGACTCCTTTGACAGCAATTCAAATGTCCTTGGGACTATTAAAAACAGGAATTTACGATAAAAAACCAGAAAAGTCCCGGCGCATGATCGAAATTGCCCTAATTGATACCAATCGTTTGGTAAACCTGGTTAATGATATTTTAGATTTGGAACGGCTGGAGTCCGGGCGAGCATTTTTGGATAAAACCGTTTGCAAAGCCGCAGATTTGATGCAGCAAGTAGTAGATGCCCTCCAGGCGATCGCCACTCAAAACCAGATTTCATTAATTATTACCCCCACCGATGCAGAAGTCTGGGCCGCAGCAGATGCCATCCTCCAAACCTTGACAAATTTACTTAGTAATGCTCTTAAATTCTCGGATGTCGGTTCCGCCATTTACCTGAGTGCCCAAAAGCAAACAGACTGCGTGCTCTTCCAAGTTCGCGATCGCGGGCGGGGCATTCCAGCCGATAAATTAGAACTCGTTTTTGGGCGATTTCAGCAAGTCGATGCCTCAGATTCTCGCGAAAAAGGAGGAACCGGGTTAGGATTGCCCATCTGTCGCAGTATTATTGAGCAGCACGGTGGAAAAATCTGGGTTGAAAGTATCTTCGGTGAAGGCAGCACGTTTTTCTTTACACTACCCTTACCTGCGATCGAATAACTGTCACCAAAAAGGTACGTTGTTGCGCTTGGGCGCTCCGTATGAAAGAGCGCTGAAGCGCAACAACATACCTAAACCATTTAGTGCCAGTTGCGATCGCAAATCTCTAAAATCCAAAATCTCAAATCTAAAATTCCATGAGTGACAGATTAATTCTAGTAGTTGACGATCAAGAACACCTCCGAGAATTGGTACAAGCGTGTTTAGAAGATCTCGGCGGATGGGAAACGCTGGTAGCCGGATCGGGAGAAGAGTGTTTACAAATAGTCCAAACACAAAAACCATCAGCCATTTTACTTGATGTATCTATGCCGGGAATGGATGGGATTGCTGTCTACGATCGCCTTCAATCCGATCCCAAGACGCGATCGATTCCGGTGATTCTGCTGACAGCAAAAGTCCTGCCGAGCGATCGGGCAAAATTTGCCGAAATGGGCGTCACAGGCGTAATTGCCAAACCAATCCAACCCACCAGCCTGACAGTAGAAGTCGCAGAGATTTTGGGGTGGGATGAAGAATTTTAAAATGATTTGTCAAGTTTTGTAACGATAGCAGAATCTTTACCAATTCCTTACCGTTACTATCTACTCTCCTACTATCGAAATAAAAACAGGTGGTATAGGAGAAAAGTGCATGAATGGTTTTCAGGCATCGAAGGAGCTGAACCCGTATCTGGATGGCCTATTTTCCAGTTTGCTCAATGGTACTCAGCAATCAACTCTTTGAATTGGCAATACAGAAGAAACGCCGATCGCATCCATTACGATTTACGAAATGGAAACAACCCCGATGGTGTGGAAATTCAGTTTGCTAAGCAGTTGAGAGTTCCGCAATCCAAACTTTCGATTGAACTCCCAACTGCCCATTTGGTCGATCGCTAAAAAAAGTGAACACAACACTTAAATTAGCAACCCAACACTTTATATTTGAATGCTAATTCAATGAAGGCTTTGGAAGTGGTTGCTATGACCACCAAAACAATTTTACTGATTTACAAAGAACCAAATATGCAGGAAGTAGTAAAAGCTTGTTTAACCGATTTAGGAGGTTGGAACGTGCGAGTTGCCAATTCAACCCTAGAAGGCTTGCGACAAGCAATACTCTACCAGCCCGATAGCATAATTTTGGATATTTCCACCGGCGCCATGGATGAATTCCTATTTCTCAAAGAACTAAGAACACTACCCACCACCCAAGGAATTCCGGTTGTGCTGTTAACTCTCAAAGCGAAATGGGTCGATCTACAAAAGACCTTGTTCCCACAAGATAAAATAGCAGCAGTGATTGTAAATCCCCTCGATCCAGCTATGCTGTCCGTTCAGATTGCTAAGGTGTTGGGCTGGGATTAAGATTAGATTCTTAGATCTATACAAACTCAGAGATTAGGTTTCAGAAACCGGGTTTTTTACGTATAGCGATTCGAACTCCCATATGAGGTACGTTGTTGGGCTTGGGCCCTCTTGGTTTCAGTGGTGATGTAACCTGTCAGTCATACCTCACCTTTTTGAGAAAGGCTATAAATTCTTCATGGGAGTAAATAAAAACCCCGGTTTTTCTGGCGTGCTGCATCCCACACTAGATATCTTGCAAAAGTCATTTTCATCAAATTTTAGAACGGTATCTCCAGCCCGTTCCTAGATATTTTTTGCAAGAACTCTACTGACTGAGTTCATTTTGAAATAAGCATAAGTGCTCGGCGACGCCAGTATTGTTACAAAAGATTTCAAATTAACTCAATTCCTTAACAACCTTATATTTTTCACCAAATCTTTACTTTTCACTTTTACAGTGATGTAGTTGGTAGTTCAAGCCAGGTTATAGCACTTTCCAACAACAGTGAAATACATCCGAGTGAAAAAGAGGTTTTTATGATAGACGACGCAGGCAGCTCAAATCAAATCCTCGGTCAAGTTAACCAGAATACAGACTGTCCCTGCTGCTCCAATCCGATGCTGCGTCACTTTCGCCAGCATCAGGTGTACTGGTTTTGTCGCGAGTGTTGGCAAGAAATGCCCGTCTACAATCTTAACCAATATTGTTTATTGCCATCTATAGCAACTCTCAATAAAGCACGGGTGCCACAGAATCTGAGTTTTTCAACCAGTTTGAAATTGGCGGCTTGAGATTTGAGATTAAAAGTAAAAATCCCAAATCCCAAATCTCAAATCCAAAAAGGCTTAGCCTAGAAAGTAAACGTAGTTCTCACCACCCCAATCACCAAGTCAGAATTATTCTTATTGTGATCGGGAGCAGTCAGCCAAATCACACCAGGAGTGATCGAAATATTGTCGCTCAACTTAAACTGATAGAACCCTTCAATGTGCAGGGAAGTATCCTTATCTTCCGGCAAAGTCCGATTAGTAGAACTTGTTACTCGCGGCTCCATACCTACGAGAAAGCCCGCCACATTTCCCTCTTTCAACAAATCGGGAAAAGCCACAGTAACGGCCCAGTTCCAGATTTTTTGGTCTCCGCGCTGTACAGAACCGGTAGGAGTAGCCAAGTTAGATAAAATGCGCTGGTTAGTGTAACCAGCCCAACCGCCAATTGCCAATCCAGGCCGCACTCTCCACGAAGCTTGGGCGCCGTAGGAATTGCTAGAAACTGGCAGATTGCTGTCGCTGTCGATGCCGAAGGAACCGAGACGTACCGGAAAATTAGAAGCGTTGCTACCAGTACCGGTGACGAAGTTGTAGGAATTGACGTAAGTTAAACCTAAAGCCATAGTGCTTGTCGGTTTGAAAGTCAATTGAGCCAAAGCGCCGTAAGAACCGTTGAACAAACCGTTACCCTGCGTCGGGCTTGCAGCGTTGCCGGCCAAATATCCCAAACTCAGCTCAAGTTTTTCTCCCAATTGCTGCCGCACAGCGATACCAGTACCCGCAGTCAAATAGTAAATCGGGTTGCGAGTGCCGAAGTTAGAAAGAGCACCGCTGCCGCCATCTCCGTCAAAGTAAGGATTGACAGTGTTAGTAAAATCGTCAGCGGCACCGGCATTGGCTTCGAGAATTACAGTAGTGCTTTTGCCGAGGGGAAATTGATAAAACAGCGCATCTAAACCGACTGTATTGCTAGCTGTTCCAAAAGGCCCAGCATTAAACCGCAATTCCCCTTCAGCAGTTTTAGTATTATTAGTAGAAAACGCACCTAGATTCAAAACTTGCAGTCGAGTTCTGAGCAAATCTTTGCCGGTAAAACTCGTGTCGAAATTGAGACGAACCCTGCTACCAAAAGCCGTGCTTCTATCAGCGTCGCGGCCGTCAGCATCCTCTCCCCTGGCGATACCTGTCAATGCAAATATGACTTCGCCGTTGAGTTTGGTCGTAGTCGAAAACTGATTGGCTTCTAATTCGGAGGTGCGCGCTTCCAAAGCATCGACGCGGCCGCGCAAAGTTGCCAATTCTGCGGCAAACTCTTCTTGCAGCTTTTGCACAGCAGCCAAATCTTCTTTGGTTGCGAGATTTCTGGTACCGGCTTTAATCAGTTCGTTGACTTTGTCCAAACAGGCATTTAAACCGGCGGCAAATTCGTAGCGAGTCATCGCCCGGTTGCCGCGATAGGTGCCGTCAGGATAGCCGGCAATGCACCCGTAGCGCTCTACTAGGGATTGCAAAGCTTGGAATGCCCAATCGGTGGGCCGAACGTCGGAAAGTTGGGAAACCGAGGTTACTTGGCCGACTGTATCTTCGCTGTTGCCTTCTGCGCTGTATTCGTTGATTTGTTCTAAAACATTTGACTGCGCTTGAGGTTGCCGAATGGGAGGAGTTGATTGGGAAATCTGCTGCGGTTTTGGGGCAGCTTTGTCGGCGCTGAAATTAGTCGGCGTGGCGGGTAGCCTTTCGCTGGAGTTGGCGGGCGCGACTGCGGGTATTTGCTCGGCGACAGGTGGTTCGGTACTTAAGTTGGCGGGCGCGACTGCGGGTTTGGTTTCGGTTAAGTCTGCTGCAACTGCGTTGTTTTCCGCTGATGCGGCTGGTTCGGCAACTGGGGCTACTTTCGCTGTAACACTTTCTTTATCAATAGTATCAACAGTTAAGTTGGTAGCTAGTGACGTTGGTTCGGCCGTCACTGCTGCTATTTCAGGCTGTGCTGCCTCGGTTGCAGCACCTGCTAATTCCAATTGATTGGCTTGGGCTGCGGCAATTTCTACAGGTTGCTCTGCTGCTAGGGCAGTTGAAGAGACTAATAAACTTGCTGCTAGTACAGCGGGACTGGTTAAGAGTCCTTTCCACAAAAATTTGGACATTTTTTCCTCACACCACGTTAGTTCGATCGCCCGTTGGGCATATTTGGGCGATCGCAAATCCCTTACAGTATTCCGCCTAATAGCATTTTTTGTCAACAATCGGCGGTAAATTGTCGCAAAGTTGGGTTTTGCTATCCCCGATTTGACAAAAACTGGTTGCTGCCAAAAATTATTGGTTTGAAGCACCAACAAAAATTCCTACAAACACGCGACGCTCGTGAGTGTGGAGTCGAAAATTTAAGACTTATATTCAAAATCCCAGATTAATCAAGGCGAGTAAATCTAAAATCTAAAATCCAGTTGCCTGCGTAGAAACACGGTTGATGGCTTGAGGGTGCGTCAGCGATCCCTCGGTAAGACTAATATTGACAGAACTGGCGCTCACAAATCGTTCGATCGACTACATAACAAGTGAAAAAACTCAAATACGCCCTAGTTCATGAATGGTTGACGCCCTTAGCTACCGGCGGTTCAGAACTCGTAGTTGCCGAAATCCTCAAATACATAGACGCTGATATCTATGCCCTCATTGACTTTGAATCGACGAATCCCGAAAGCTATCTGTTCGGGCGACAGATTGGCACGACATTTTTGCAGCATTTCCCTAAGGCCCGCAGCGGCGTGCAAAAATATTTGCCATTCCTGCCGATCGCGATCGAACAACTCGATCTGCGAGAATACGACATCATCCTCTCATCCTCCCACGCCGTCGCCAAAGGCATCCTCAGCAGTCCAGGGCAAATGCACGTCTGCTACTGCCACACGCCCATGCGCTACGCCTGGGACTTAACTTTTGACTATTTACGCAGCAGCAAAGCCGGACGGGGCATCCCGGGCTGGCTGACGCGATATTTGTTGCACCGACTGCGGCAGTGGGATGTACTTTCAGCCAACCGCGTCGATTATTTCATCGCCAACTCCCAACACACCGCGCGCCGAATTTGGCGGTGCTACCGACGGCGCGCCGAGGTGATTTATCCGCCGGTAAATATCGAGAGATTTTCCTTGATGCGGCAAAAACAAGACTTTTACGTGACAGTGTGCCGATTGGTAAGCTACAAAAACGTAAGTGCGATCGTCCAAGCATTCAATCAACTCGGGCATACTCTCATTGTCATCGGCACCGGGCCAGAATTAGACATGATTCGGCAAATCGCCAAACCCAACGTGCAACTCCTCGGCTGGCAGCCCGCCTCCGTAGTGGAAAAGTACATGGCCCAAGCAAAAGCCTTTGTGTATGCAGCTTGCGAAGATTTTGGCATCGCTTTAGTAGAAGCTCAAGCTTGCGGGACACCAGTAATTGCCTATGCAGCAGGCGGCGCTTTGGAGACAGTGCTCGACATTCGCCAACACCCAGAGACTGGGACAGGTTTATTTTTCCCCTCCCAAATCGCAGCAGCAATAGTCGAAGCTGTCGAAGAATTTGAGCAGTTGCAAGGCAAATTTGAGCCAGAAATGGCACGCTGGCGCGCCTCCCAGTTTGCCCCAGAAGTCTTTGAGCAGCGCTATCTAGCTTTTGTGGAACACTCCTATCAGGAATTTCAATCAGTCAACTTTACCAAGTCTGGGAGGTGAGAGAGGGGTTCAACAGTTGACAGTTGACAGTTGACAGTTGACAGTTGGGGGAGAGGGGGGAGAGGGGGAGAGGGGGAGAGGGGGAGAGGGCAACACATTCATTGTTCAGAATGGCTTCAAAAGCGCTCAAAGCCTTTCTGTATATCTGCTTTGTCGATTCTGCCACCTTCGTTTTTACTGATTCCGAAGCCTGATTCCCAAGGTCTTCAGAATCTCTGAAAACCTCTCCGCATAATTGCTTTGTCCATTATTCCGACTTCCAGATTCGTGATTCCGAAGGTCTTCAGAATCCCTGAAAGCCTCTCTGCATAAGTGCTTTGTCGGTTCTTCCGGCTTCCTTCTGCCTGATTTTTTCTTGCTACTTGCTTCTTCCGAAGACAGAAAATTGAGTATTGGAAACATAATTCAGAGAACAAAGCGTCTTGAGGCTTTATGATCGTGACTGTGTGTGGTGTGAAGTGAAGGAGTAAGATGACTGCCGACAGCCAACTAATCTCCGGCAAGGTAATTCGAGCGATCGCAAGACGCGGTTTTGCGCCTGTCCTGCAAGGAGATAGACGCATCAGTCGTTCTCTAGAGAGACTCGACGGAGAATTTTTCAAGCGGTTATTTGACATTCTCTTTTCCTTATCGGTTCTAATCCTGTTTGCTCCGGTTTACCTGCTTTTGGCTCTCTCAATCGCCTTAAGCTCGTCCGGGCCTATCTTTTACGTACAGGAACGAGTAGGCAAAAACCGTAAAATGTTTTATTGCCTTAAATTTAGAACGATGGTGGAAAATGCGGACGACATATTGCTGGAAATCATGGAAAAATCTCCGCATTTGCGTCAAGAGTTTGAGGACAATTTCAAGCTTAAACAAGACCCTCGAATTACCTGGATTGGAAGATTTTTACGAATGACCAGTTTAGACGAGTTCCCCCAGTTTTGGAATGTATTAAAAGGAGATATGAGCGTCGTCGGGCCGAGACCTTTAGTTGAAGAAGAACTGCCGAGATACGGCCGTCACATCAACAAAATTCTCACCATCAGACCTGGAATTACAGGCTTGTGGCAAGTGTCCGGTCGCAACGACATTCCGTATCCCCGGCGAGTCCAAATCGACCTGTATTACGCCAATGACAAAAACCTTTGGATGGATATGTGGATTGTTTTCAAAACAATTGGAGTTGTGATTTTCCCCAAAAATAACGGCGCATATTAATTTTTGTCGGCAGTCAGCCATCGGTAGTTAGTTTTGTTTGTTACTGACCACTGATGCTGACTACTGACAGCAAGCGGCAAACTCTTTACTCAAACAAAACACTTCCTTGATGCCGATCGAAGAATTGTGAGTTAAGGTAGAGCTTGAGCATACGACGGGCAGGCAACAACAGCCTCTACCCTAAAAGTCCCAAGTGAATTAACACAGCCTGTCAAAGGAAAATCAGATGACGCAACGCAAGCGAGCGCTAATAACAGGTATTACAGGTCAAGACGGCTCCTACTTGAGCGAATTACTGTTAGAAAAAGGATACGAAGTTCACGGCATTATCCGGCGCAGTTCTAGTTTCAATACCGATCGCATTGACCATATCTATGTCGATCCTCACAACGAGGATGCAAAGTTATTTCTACACTACGGCGACTTGACCGACGGCACAACTCTCCGCCGAATATTGGAACAAGTTCAGCCTCTAGAAGTTTATAACTTAGGCGCTCAATCCCACGTTAGAGTCAGTTTTGACTCGCCGGAATACACGGTTGATGCCGTAGGGATGGGGGTATTGCGACTACTAGAAGCAATTCGGGACTACCAGAATCGCACAGGCATAGAAGTGCGGTTTTATCAAGCAGGTTCTTCTGAAATGTTTGGCTTAGTGCAGGAAGTTCCGCAGAAGGAAACAACTCCCTTTTATCCCAGAAGTCCCTACGCTTGTGCCAAAGTTTACGGTCACTGGCAAACAATAAATTATCGCGAATCCTACGGACTTTTTGCTTGTAACGGCATCTTGTTCAATCACGAGTCTCCGCGCCGTGGCGAAACTTTTGTAACTCGCAAAATTACTCGGGCTGTTGCCAGAATTGTCACAGGCCAGCAGAAAAAACTTTATTTGGGCAACCTCGATTCCAAGCGGGACTGGGGCTTTGCTAAAGACTACGTGCGGGCAATGTGGCTGATGCTGCAACAAGACAAGCCTGACGATTACGTAATTGCTACCAACGAAACCCATTCCATTAAAGAATTTCTAGATTTGGCCTTTACTTACGTCAATTTAGATTGGCAAAAATATGTGGAGTTTGACGAACGTTACTTGCGTCCGGCAGAAGTTGAACTGTTGATTGGTGATTCGACTAAGGCGCGCCAGCAATTAAATTGGGAACCTTCTGTAACTTTTGAGCAGTTAGTGCATTTAATGGTAGATGCTGACATGAAATCGCTCCAAAAGCAAGAACGAGGTTCTGGCAACGGATTTGATTGATCCACAAAACTAAACCGTCAGTCGATTTTAGATTTTAGATTTTAGATTTTAGATTTTAGATTTTGGACTTACTCCACAGATGAATCTGAAAGTTGGAACTCTTAGTCTAAAATTTTTGACACTCCCCGAATCCTGTCACGTGCTTGTATCCGTTTCCAGGTGTGGTGACTGCTAACAATTTGTATGGGTAGTGTCCCGTCTGTTACCCGATTCGCGTACCGGGCATTACCCATACAAACAGTTTACAAGTGATGAGAGGATTGTTGTAGCTATTAGTGCGGGCATTCCAACAACCAGCTTAACTGCTGGCCAAATTTTCGCCTGTGCGGGCCAGCAAAAACATTAAAATGTTGAGGACTCGCAAGCCCATAAATCTCACTTTCGGGTACAAACTGAGCAATTTTTCCCTATCTGGGACAGCTAAAACTGACTTGTTAGCGCCTGCTGTAGCGGAAAGCTTTTTTGCTAAAGTAACAATTTTAGACTGGAAATTGTCGATCGACCTTTATTGCCAATCCCGAGGATAAAATTATGACAAGCTTGGATTTAAGCAACAAACGCATTCTAGTCACGGGCGGCGCCGGTTTCCTCGGCCGTCAGGTAATCGACCAATTAGTCAAAGCAGGGGCCGATGCTGATAAAATTTCAGTTAGTCGATCGCGCGACTGCGACTTGCGCGTCATGGAAAACTGCAAGCGCGCCGCCGACCAACAAGACATCATCATCCACTTAGCAGCCCACGTCGGTGGCATCGGTTTAAACTTAATCAAACCAGCAGAACTATTTTACGACAATTTGATGATGGGCGCGCAACTAATCCACGCAGCCTACGAAGCAGGAGTCGAAAAATTCGTCTGCGTCGGCACAATTTGCGCCTATCCCAACTTAACCCCAGTTCCCTTCAAAGAAGACGACATCTGGAACGGCTATCCCGAAGTAACCAACGCACCCTACGGAATAGCAAAGAAAGCCTTATTAGTGCAACTACAATCCTACCGCCAGCAGTACGGATTCAACGGTATCTATTTGCTACCAGTTAATTTGTACGGCCCAGAAGATAACTTCGATCCGAAAAGTTCCCATGTAATTCCCGCATTAATTCGCAAAGTCCACGAAGCCCAAGAAAGAGGAGACAAAACATTACCAGTTTGGGGAGACGGCAGCCCCAGCCGCGAGTTTTTGTATTCCACAGATGCCGCGCGCGGGATTGTGATGGCAGCTCAATCTTACAACGAATCTGACCCAGTTAATTTGGGAACCAATCGCGAAGTCAAAATTCGCAATTTAGTAGAAACCATTTGCGAATTGATGGGATATGAGGGAGAAATTGTTTGGGAAACAGACAAACCAAACGGTCAGCCGCGCCGCTGTTTGGACACCCAAAGGGCTAAGGAAAGGTTTGGTTTTGTAGCCGAAATCGAGTTTAAGGAAGGCTTAAAAAATACGATTGATTGGTATCGAAAACACGCAGTTTGAGTGTAAAAAAATCCGGTTTCTTGAAGAAACCGGATTTTTTTGTATTAGAGACGGCGGTTGAAACCGATCCTATAGCAATCCTAAATCATTTGTGAATTTCTTACTCCCTCCCCTTAATAAGGGGAGGGTTGGGGTGGGGTAAAAAACTTTACGACTCCTGCAAGGACTACTATATACAAACGATGTCCGCCGGACGCCGGCTAAGAATAAGAAATTATACCAATCGATCGCCTCTCGGGTAGAGATCTCCTACAATAATTACTTGTGCAACACCTTTATTGTAAAATATATGATTTTCCCCAGATGTTTATTTCAGAATGGAACTGAACCAGCAGAAATAACTTTTCAGCAAAGCTTATGTACGTGCCGTGGCAGCCGTGGCAGGTTTCTCGATCGATCTGTTAGAATTAGACTTCAACAGCATCGACCTACAAATCACGGCTGGGAGCGGTGACGGAAGCGTTTATTTTCCCGAGTTGAAGTTACAATTAAAATGTACTTCCAGGGATGTGATAGAAGGCGACTACATCCGATATCCGCTCAAACTCAAAAACTACAACGATTTGAGAAGGAATGCCCTAGTACCTCGAATCTTAGTTGTAGTTTTAGTACCAGAAAATCTAGAAGACTGGTTGCAGCAGTCAGAATCAGAACTGTGCATGAGAAATTGTGCCTACTGGATGTCATTGCGGGGACAGCCGGACACACAAAATATAGCAAATGTGACTGTTTCTTTACCCCGCAACAATCAGTTTACAGTAGAAGCTCTTAAGTCAATGATAAAGCGCATTAGCGAGGGAAGTTTGCCATGAAAGTAACTGTAAGAGATAGTCACATTCTGAAAACAATTGAGCCAAATGTGTTGGAGAAATACTTACAGATAAATGGCTGGCATAAAGCTCGTCAATTTTATGAGGGATTCATTTGGAGCAAGAAAAATTCTGTGAGTCAGGAGGGGGAAGTATTGGTTTCACCTCACCAAGATTTTGATGATTTTGCAGAGGTGATGTGTCAAAACTTAAAAGCACTAGAAGTCATAGAAAATCGCTCTCAGTTAGAGATTCTCAGCGATTTAATTACGGTTTTACCTAATGTTGCAATCTCGGGATGGATTAATAAAGTACAGGGGGAAGAATCGGCAACCTGCAAAATTATATTAATGGGATTTGTGGTGGGGAAACTGAGAAAAATTAATCTGGAATTGAGCGACTCAGATTATCAGTTGGCCCTCAAAGCTTATGAAGCGCGATCGCCTGTCACCTGTTTTGGTGATTTAATTAAAGAAAATGACGGTTTCGTGTTAAACAATCCCCGCGATTTTGCCCTGCTGACTGAGGCAGAATTAATCTCATAGTTTGGGAAATCCTGGTTGTGGTACAATATCGAGCACAAATTATTGTGCCGATCGCATTACAGGAAAACAGGTTGTGCAAACTCTAAAATTAGGTGCATCGGGTTCCGATGTTGTGAAACTTCAAAAACGCTTGCTGGAGTTAGGGTTGAATCCGGGGAGTGCAGACGGCAAGTTTGGGCCGAAAACAGAAGCCTCTCTCAAACAGTTTCAAACCAATCAAAAATTTTTGGCAAACGGCATAGCGGGCCCGGAAACGCTAGCTGCTTTGTTCCCTGGGGAACCTTTGGGGTCGTCACTTTTATCATACAGGGCGATCGAGCTAATCTTAGAATTCGAGGTCGGCGGCGGGCGGAAATATTACCAAAAGCTGTTGCAGCGTCCAACTTGGCCGGAAGGAGCATCGGGAATTACGATCGGCATCGGCTACGATCTAGGTTACAACACAGTAGAAGTTTTCAACCAAGATTGGCAGAAATTAGGGGATGTTGAGCGCAAGCGTTTGAGTGAATGCTGCGAGTTAACAGGAGAAGCTGCGAACAACCTTTTAGATAGTGTTCGAGACATTATTGTGGCTTGGGAATTAGCATGGGATGTTTTTAATATTGTCACAGTACCGAAATTTTACAATCAGACAAAAGCAGCATTTCCAGGTTTAGAAGAATTGCCGGCAGATGTGCAAGGAGGATTGGTAAGTTTGGTGTTCAATCGCGGGCCGAGTATGGAGGGAAACCGCCGCCGGGAAATGCGTGCAATCCGCGATTTAGTGCCGAAAAAAGATATCAAGGGAATTGCTGCACAAATCCGGGAAATGAAGCGGATTTGGGTGGGTACGAGCATTGAAAAAGGTATCGGGAGACGGCGGGATGCGGAAGCAGATTTAATTCAGGCAAGTTCTTAATTACCAATGAATAATGACTAATTGGGAACATCTCATTTTTGTAAAAAGTATTTTTTATTTGAGTGCTGTCCGCGCTATAAATGCAAAACTGAGATGCTCCCAACTCATTTAAAAACTTTTGCAGGATGACAAATATCTATCTTGAAGAAATTTGGTGCGTCGTCAGGAGTTGAATATTGAAAAAAAGAAGGACTGAAGTCCTTACTACGAACCTTGTAAGTCTAATAATTAAAACTTTGAACAGGCAGCAATTGGCGGTGGCAGCACAACTTTCTTGGCTAAACCCAGCACTTTTAAAATTTTAATTGCCCACCAAGTCATGTCAATTTCCCACCATTTCCATCCAGCTTTTGCTACGTTCGGATAAGCGTGATGGTTGTTGTGCCAGCCTTCTCCATAGGTGAGAATTGCTGCCCACCAAAGGTTGCGAGAATTGTCTTGGGATTTGAAGGTGCGGTAGCCTGTCATGTGGCTGGCAGAGTTGATTAACCAAGTGCTGTGCCACAGCAAAACTGCCCTGACAAATACGCCGTAAATCACAAATGACCAACCGCCAATTAGGTACAGCAAGATTCCTAAAGGAAGTTGCAATATCAGAAAGTTGCTATCTAACCAGCGGTAAAAAGGATCTTTAGCTAAATCGGGAGCGTACTGTTTGTAAGTTTCGTAATTAAAAAACTCTGGGTGCGGGTAAAATATCCACATCATGTGACTCCACCAAAAACCGCGCCGCGCGGAGTAAGGATCTTTATGGTTATCTTCTGTGTAGAGGTGATGCTGGCGGTGTCCGGAAACCCAAAAAATCGGCCCGCCTTGTAATGCTAAAGCACCCATTATGCCGATCGCATATTCTAGCCATTTAGGCACTTGCAAACTGCGGTGAGTTAACATTCGGTGATATCCCAAGCAAATGCCAATGCTGCCAAACAGCCAGTGCAGAAATATCGCTACACCTAAAGCAGACCAAGAAAAAAACCAAGGGGCTAATAAAGCTAGGCCGTGTATTGCCCCAAAAAATGCCGCAGTCGTCCAGTCAAACGCGATCGGCTGTTTGTCCTCAAGGGCAGTTTCGACGGAATTACAATTCATAAAAGTCCTTAATTTTAGATAACGGCGATCGGCTGACAAAACACCGATCGGCCTTCCCTGTACACTGGTTAAAACTGACGCTTTTGAAAGCATAGGATTACAGGCCGAACGCAGTGTGCAAGTTTTACTTACATATTTAGCTTAACAGGCGTTTCCTTTTTGTGCAAGTAAAACTTGCAATATATTATGCCCGCTCAACGAAATCCAACTAGACAGCGTTTAATCGGTGCAGCGCTAGAGTTATTTGCCTCTAGGGGAGTTACCGAAACCACCACCAAGCAAATTGCAGAATTAGCAGAAGTTAATGAGGTAACTCTATTTCGGCAGTTTGGAAGCAAGCAGGGCTTGCTTTTGTCGGTCATTGAAGAGGCTGCTGTATTTGCTAAGTTGGGTCAAACTTTGGTCGATCGGGCAAATCCGACTAGCAACATCCACCAAGCGCTCAATGACTACGCTATTGCCTGTTTGGAGGCCCTAGAAAGGGTTCCCGAAGTCGTGCGATCGGTGGTGGGGGAAGCGGGACAGTACCCGGCAGAAAACCGTGCGGCGCTGGGTAGAGGCTTTACGGAAGTCAACCGCTACGCAGCGGAATATTTTGCTGCTGCGATCGATCGCGAACAGTTGCACGCCCATATGACTGCCGAAAAGCTGGCTAGTTTGCTCAACGGAATCTTACTGGGATACGCGGTGATTGAGTTTACTAGCGAGTTTCACGAACTTTGGCAGGATCGGGAAGATTTTTTGGAGAATTTGCTCGCGCTGTTTTTGCACGGGGCTGTATCGTCTGCCGATCGCGTCCAGTCTGAAGTTGAGTTCGATCGAGTCACCGCAAAAGCCCAAAGAGAACAACAGGAGAATGTTAGTTTTTTGAGTGCGAACCGCCAGGTGCAATCTGAGATTTTGCCCGCATCTGGAGGGTTTGCCGCCAAAATTAGCGACAGCCCGGCCCAAAATCAATTTGCTGTCAAATCGGAGTTAGCCACCAAAAAAACTGTTGGGGAAAATGTGTCGGATTTGCCAGCAAATTTAGTCGCTGCCATTTTGCAGCGGGCTAAAAAGCTGGGAATGCAAGAATATGCTTTAGCATACGTTTTGTTTGGATCGGGATTGAGTGCCAATGAGATTGTTGGCTTGGGGCGATCGCACCACATTAGCGATTCTCGCCAACAACTGCTGCAAGTCACCCAAGGTTTGGGGCGGCAAGTTCCTATAAATCAGTGGATTCTGGGCAAGCGCTACGGTTCTTATACTAACAACCCGCTAACTCAGTGGTTGAAAAGCCGCAAAGACAGCGACTCAGCATTGTTTTTGAGTCGAACTGGAAAACGGCTGTCGGAAAATGAGTTAATGCAGTTGTGGGAAGAAATGACTGCCGGATTGCTGGGTGTTGAAGCAGAAGCGATCGCGATCGAACAAACTCAACAAACCTGGTGCGTGGAGATGTTAATGCGGGGTATGAATTTAGAAGATATGCAGATATTGACTGGGTGGGATGCTGCTAAGTTGCAGCCTTACGCGCGCAGATCCAGGGAAAAAACTGCTTTAGAACAGGCGATTCGTCTCGATCGCAAAGCCTAGACAAATCAAACTACCATCATAAGATTGGCTCGATCGTTCGGAATGCAAGTCCTTAAAATTCAAGGACTAAAGTCCTCACTACCAACAATTTTTTATGACTGTATGATGAACACTCCTGAACCTTCATTAACTAAAACCGAATTAAGAAAATCGCTCCTAAACACCCGCAAATCCCTACCAGCCCAAGAATGGACACAAAAGAGCGAGATCCTTTGCAACCACCTGCACAACTCGCCCCTATTTACCCAAGCAAAAACAATCCTCGCCTACTTTAGCTTTCGCCAAGAACCAGATTTAAGTCCCCTATTTGCCACCCCTAAAAAATGGGGATTTCCCCGCTGTGTCGGCAAAGAGCTATCCTGGCACGTCTGGCAGCCCGGAGATGCTTTAGATACGGGAGCTTATGGCATCCTAGAACCACTGCCGGATGCTCCTAAAATCGATCGCTCAGAAGTAGATTTAATCCTCGTACCCGCTGTAGGTTGCGATGTTCGCGGCTATCGCTTGGGCTACGGTGGCGGCTATTACGATCGAATGTTCAGTTTAGCTGAGTGGGAATCAAAAATTGCGATCGGCACAATCTTTGAATTTGCCTTGCTAGCCCAGCTACCGGTTGACTCCTGGGACAAACGGCTGCACGGAATTTGTACCGAAAGTGGGTTAAAAATGATACAGCAGAAATCTTAAACGGGCATAAACAAATTAATTTTTCGCAATTAAGTCTATAACAGTTATTGATTTGTATCGTTATTATCCAGAGTTGAATCGAGCCGTTTGACAGAGTTCAACCAGATCGCAAACCGAGGTTTGAACAGGCACTCAAACCTCGATTCGCATTGATAATTTCGCCTCGCGGCCCCGGTGGTCTAGATAGCCAGGAAATGGGAACTGTTGAGGGAAGCTGCTGGCACGCCAGTTAAAACCGCTAAGACTTCATTGGTAGCAGTTACCTTGATGATGGTATTAGCAAGATTGGAGTCTGGGGCAATAGTTAGCTGAGCAAATGTCAAGCCGCCCGTCAAGCCCAGAATATCCTTATTGCCACCTGTGGAAGTGAAGTCAAGTAAAGTATCAACTCCGTTTCCAGAAGCAAAAACAAATAAGTCTTGGCCGTTTCCGCCCGTGAGGGTGTCGTCACCGATTCCGCCCGTGAGAGTGTCTTTGTTAGCCCCAGCGTCTAACCAGTCATCACCAGATCCACCTAAGAGGAAATCAGTGCCATTTTGACCGGTGAGGGTGTCGTTGCCGGCTTCACCGTCGAGGTAATCATTGCCCGTGTCGCCGTTGAGGCTGTCGTTGCCAGCAGCACCGAGAAGGGTGTCATCGCCTGCATTGCCAATCAGGGTGTCATCACCTGCATTGCCAATCAGGGAACTGGAGCCTGAGTTACCTATTAGGAGGATACCAGGGACGGGGGAAGGTGCAGGTGTGGGCGTTACCGATGGTGTCGGTGTTGTCGATGGTGTGGGCGTTACCGATGGTGTCGGTGTTGTCGATGGTGTGGGCGTTACCGATGGTGTCGGTGTTGTCGATGGTGTGGGCGTTACCGATGGTGTCGGTGTTGTCG
>NZ_JAHRFA010000089.1:0-8439 GCF_020883045.1 Microcoleus sp. CAWBG58
TGGACATGATGGAATATGGAATATTATCAGCGAGTTCAATCCTGGTAAAAGCCGACGAGAAATATTAGATTGGTATCATTTAATAGAAAATTTATATAAAGTGGGAGGGTCATTGAAATCTCTAGCCAAAGCCAAGAATTTTTTGTGGGAATGCCAGGTAGAATCCACCCTAAATTTATTTAAAAATTGTCGCAAAAAAACCGCCAAAAACTTTTGCAAGTATCTAGAAAAGCATCGTTCTAGAATTGTTAACTATGAGCAATTATCAGAAAACAAGATTTGTTCTATTGGCTCGGGAGCGGTGGAATCGACTGTCAAACAAATAGATAGAAGGTTGAAAATTTCGGGAGCTCAATGGTTGAAAAAAAATGTCATAACAAGATGCTAAAACTTCGTTGTGCTTACCTTAACGACCTCTTGGCTATTTGAGGCTTTTGCAAAACCGGGATGCTCCCAATCCCAACTCGGTTTTTTTCTATCAAACCTGAATTTCGTCGGCAAAGCTAGCCCAGCGGGTAAATTCAAAGGGGCCGGCCTGGGTTCCCCAGACGTGGGCGTCGGTTTCTGGGTCAAGCCCGCGATCGTGACTGGTGAATTTGTCTCGATCGATCTCAAATTCGCTGTCTAGACAGGTGTTTTTGCCCTTTCTGACCACCATGCAGCCTTTTCAGGATTCAACGCGACCTTTGAAGCTGCTGTCCGTCCAGTGCGTAATTATATCAAATCCGGTAGCATCGGATGGAAGTTTATTTTGTATTACAATAATTATATAGCCTAGGAGGGTTTCCCATGATTCAAACACTATCTAAGACAATCTCCTTTGATGAATTTCTCGAATGGAAGCCAGAAAGCGGACGCTATGAACTACTTAACGGAGTAATTATTGAAATGCCTAATCCAACTGGTAAACATTCAGTAGTCTCTGGTTTTCAAGCCATAGAGTTGGGTTTTGAAATTAGGCGATTGCAACTTCCTTATTTTATTCCCAAGGAATGCACGATTAAATTCAGTGACAATTCTGGATACAATCCAGATGTAATTGTGTTAGATAAAAAAGCTGTAGAAGCCAATGAGCCTCGCTGGGAACGAGAATCAGTTATTACTCTGGGAGATTCTGTTAAGTTAGTTATTGAAGTTGTTAGTACAAATTGGCGCGATGATTACGCTCACAAGATGAGCGATTATGAAGCTTTAGGTATTGCTGAATACTGGATTGTCGATTATTTAGGTTTGGGAGGTACTCGTTATATCGGTTCTCCCAAACAGCCTACTTTGTCGGTTTGTCAGTTAGTCGATGGTGAGTATCAGATTAAGCTGTTTCGGGGAGATGAAAAAATTGAGTCGGCGGTATTTCCCGAATTGAATTTGATGGCAGAGCAAATTTTTAATGGCGGGTAAAATCGTCGAATCCGGGTTAGATATCTCTGCTATGACTCGGCGGTTGAAACCGCGTCTACACGAACAAAGTCGGCCTGCGCCGACCAAGAAAATACCGGGGTTTTCCAACCTGGATTTGGTATTAGTTATCAGACTTTTGCGGACTGAAGTCCGCACTACGAACCGCCTATTTAGAATTGAAACAATGTTGGTTCGATCGAGGCTAAATTTTTGAGTACGATCGCACTAGATAGCGCTCTGATTCAAAATAGCCTCAATTTGATTTTGTACTTGTTCGAGCTCCTGGCGTTTGTCAGCCAGCCAAACTTTTTGGGCTTCGCATTCTGCTTGATTTTGTCGATCGCGCTTTTCCTGCTGTTCCAATAAATTCTCCCACAGCGCGATCGCTTTTGACGTAACATCGCTAGTAGCCTCAGTTCTTTTTTCAAATACTGCAATAATTCTTTCTTGTATATTTTTAATAAAAATAGACTGTGAAGATTCCTCAAACTGCTGAAAACCTAATTCAACAACTTTTTGCTTTATTTGAGCTTTAACTCCATCCCCATCTAATAAACCCCAGCCCACACCTCCACCAGCACCCGCAACTAAGGCACCCAAAATAACTGGAATAGCACCAACTCCAGTCAAATAAAACAACGCAGCACCGACTGCTGCACCAATTCCTAAACTGCTGCCCATGAATCCGCCTGCGTCTACGCCTACATTGCTAATTGATGCAGCAATTCCGATTCCAGTGATTCTAATTCCACCCCGATCACCTGATGTTGCGAAGTCCTTAAATTGAATAAAAAGGCGGGTATTAAGTCGCTTATCAAAAAGTTCAAATTCTTTACAAATCGGTTCAAGATTATCATGAATTTGGTTATCTAAAACGCCCATTTTTTGTTTCACAATTTCAGAGAGTTTGTGATTAGTCCAGAAATTAATATCTTGTGTTAATTCTCGAACAAATTGATTAGCATAATCTTTAATTAGCTGATCTTGACTCAAAAGGTGCGAATGTTTAGAAGTCCAGCCAGCACTTTTTAAAATAATCCGTTCTCTCAATTCTTTCAGCCATTCGTTCCAAGCTTCACGAGTTTCTTCTAAACATTCCTCCCTCCGTTTTTTTGCTAAAAGTCTATTTTTTATATCGCGGCCGCTTACTTCCGCCATTTGTTCAAATATTTTCTGCTTATCTGCTTCGGGAAGGGTCAATTTACCATCTAATATTTTCTCGTATTGATTCAATTCCTCACAACCAGTATCAATGATTTGGTTAAGTCCTGCGGCAGATTCCTGAAGTGCGATCGCGCCCCGTTTTTCTATCAAAAACTGTTCGAGAGATTTGGTAAAATCCTGAAAAGATTTCACATACTCATTTTCCGTTCCATCTATCCCATCCAAAATAACATCAAGTGCTGATTGAGCCGAAATCAAATGAATCCGGTTTTCACCAGCGATCAAATTTTGATTATTAACAATCGTTTCTACCCTTTGTCTTGCTTGCTTGCGGCTTCCTTCCCGACGCAGCAAATCGGCAAAATTAACTAAAATAAAAATATTTCTCGCAGCTTCATCATCTCGATCGGGATTCAACTCTTGTTTCAAATACAAAAGCAGTTCCCGCTCTTTTTCTGTCAAAAGATTTTGAGCATGAGTCAAAAAAATCACCGAATCAGTTGTTTTGAGAACTTGTTCCGTAACCAACGTGCGTTCCGCTTGTTCGTTCAATCCGGGAGTATCAATAATTTCTACACCATTGCAGCACAATTCGAGATTCGGATGCTCGAAAATGATTTCTTGGAGTTCTGAATTGATAAGTTCATCCCCAACATCACCTAAAGCCGCTTCCTCAGAAATTGTAGCTTTATCCTGATATTCTTCCGGTGAAATCTCCTCCTCGCGTCCATCTTTATATTTGCAGATAACCCGCTGCTGCGACCCGTATTTCAAAACCGTTACCGTACCGCTACAGGGAATATCCCGCACCGGTTGAATTTCCTCACCCAGCAAAGCATTGAGCAAAGTAGATTTGCCTTTGCTAAACTCGCCGACAACAGCCACGCGAAACCGCTGAGATTCTAATTTACGAGATATCTTTGTTACTTCTTCTGTTAAAGTAGGAGATAGCACGTTGCGATCGCTTCCATCTTTCAGAATTGAAGATAGTGTTTGACAAACAGCGTTCAATTTTTGACGATATTGTTGAAAATTTTGCAATTTCTGATATGAGGATACTGAATAATTTTGATTGTTTGGCTGTTCAAATTCTGTTGGTAAATCTTCAAGAATCTGAATTGAATCTAGTTGATTTATTTCCTGTGTCAGTTCTGCTGATGAATCTTCAATAATCTGAATTGAATCTAGTTGATTTATTTCCTGTTCAAGTTCTGTTGGCAAATCTTCAATGATCCGAACTGAATCCAGTTTATTTATTTCCTGTTCAAGTTCTGTTGGTAAATCTTCAATAATCTGAATTGAATCCAGTTTATTTATTTTCTGTTCAAGTTCTGCTGGTAAATCTTCAACAATCTGAACTGAATCCAGTTGATTTTTCTTATATAGCAATCCTAAATGAGTCGTAAGTTTTTTACCCCACCCTGCAACCTTCTCCTTGCTAAGGGGAGGGAGCAAGAAATTCACAAATGATTTAGGATTACTATATTTCGGTTTGGCCGGTAAATATTCAATAATGTGACTAGCAGCACGGACAAACACAGGATCGAGAGATTGAAATTGTGATGGATCGAGTAACGAGTAGACTTCTGATAAAGCTGTTGTATCGCTGATTGTTTGATTATTAAAACTCGCTGACAAAACTGCCAAGTATCGGGAATCAATTTCCAGTCTGTTACCGATAAGTGTCAAATATCCTGTTTCGCGATCGTCCATTGTACCGTCTGCCGCTGACATCTGATATCCAAAACTAATCAGCAGCAGTTTTTCTTCCTCAGAAAAACACGCTGTCATCGCTAGCAACACCTGGATTTCTTTGTAAATTTGCTGTTCTTCCACAACATCAGCTATCGGTATTACCAGTTGACGAAAACTGTGGTTAGCGGGGATAAGTTCCATCAAATTTTGCAGTCGCTGCGTTTCCTCAGCGCTAACCGTACCGTCGGCATGAATGACTCCCAGTAACACCGTTATCAGCGCCGCCAAAAAGAGTACAGGGGGAGTGACATCCTGTTGGTGAAGTTTTTGCCCAGTCAATCGCGAAATCAGATCAACTGTTTGGGGACTAATTATTGAAGTGTCCATTTGCAGCGCTACAGATTTTTTTTCGTTTACATTACTATAATAGATGAGTTGTTCTCTCGAATGCTACCTGGATAAAAGTTGATGACGAACTTTGTATTTTCCACAGCGATACAGGCTGGAATAGAGGCTGGTAAGTACGCACAAGTGTTTAACTCCGCTGGAGTGCCGATCGGCATGGTGAGAGATGCAGCGACGGGACAGTTTGCGGCTCATGCTGTGGGTGCGATCGTCAATAACAGCCCGTTAGCGCCTTTAGTGTTGCCCATGAAGTTTGTCATGGGCTGCTTCCAGATGTACCAAACGCACAAGGGCTTTGAAGCTGTCGAAATGGGCTTTCAAGCTGTTCAAGCCAGTATGGGGGTGCTGCAAGCGACAACAGCCGTCATTGGTGTCGGAACTTTCGCCGGGGTAGCCTTGTCAGCGGTGAATTTGCACCAAATATTGAAACTAAAAAAAGCGGTAGAGAGGCTGGACGTTAAAGTAGAAAAAGGATTCATCAACTTAGAAGAACTTGTGAAAGGCGAAAGCGCGGCAATTAAGAAATTAATTGCCGAAGTCGTTGCAGATATAAAATTTGACAGCCACCGTTTAGTTTTAGTGCGGGCTTACGGGTTATTTAATGAAGCAATTCGACGAATGCGATCGGCTTTGCTAGTGAAAGATATCAACCGCCGCAATGCTGAAATTGATGCGGCGCGGGGGATGTTGTTTGAGGCTTTAGCCGATTACAGAAATCCGCAGTTGTTGTCAGAAACTTGTGCTGCGGGACAGTTGCGCCGGTTAGAGTGCAGTTGGACGATCGAGCAAAGTATTATTGCGACGTATCAGGTGCAAAATGAATTTGGTGCTGCGGGCGATCGCATTTCTAAACTCCAACAACAAATCCGTCAAGATGCCTTAAGAGTAATTGCCGGCTGCGACTCTGACGATGAGCTAGATTTTATCTTCCCAGAAATCACACGAATTCACAATCATGATTTAGCTGCTTTAGATATTTGGCTTAATCAGATTGAATGGATGAATGCTTTGCCACCAAGTGAGTTAAAACAGTTGCAAAGTCCTGATTTCAGTAAATCAAACTTAGCTGTTATTGGCGATGAAAAATTAACCGCAACAGCTTTAGCAATACCCGACGAACAGTTATTTTATGAAAATTTGAGGCCGAAGTCTCATTTTTATGCTCTTCGCACTCAACTGGAACTGATGCTCGATCGGGAGCTACGTGAAGACTATGAAAGTTATATCATTGAGCAAGGGGAAATCGCAGGTCATAAAACTTTAGTATCGTCGAACTTGGAGAAAGCATCAGATTTGGCTGTTGCTAATCTTTTTTACTATTTCAGAGTCCGGGATGAATCAGATCAACAGGCTGTTGATTACAGTTACAAAAAACTTGCTGTTTAAAAAGCAAAGACAGTAACCAAGTTCAAATTTCTGAAATAGAAGGAGGGCGGGTTTATTTAACCTACCTACAACCAGAGAGACTGTCGGTAAACCCGCCCCTACAGCTAATTGAGAATGGTGCAAAATGTCAGTTGAAACCGACGGTCGATTTGCCTGAAATTAATACACATTAACCAATTCTTCAGTCCTCTTTCAGAGTATCCCATAGGTTAGGTGAACCTTAAATCAACTGGGTTATTTCCCAAATCCCAACTCAGTTTTTTCTATCAAACCTGAATTTCGTCGGCAAAGCTGGCCCGGCGGGTGAATTCAAAGGGGCCGGCGAGGGCTCCCCAGACGTGGGCGTCGGTTTCTGGATCTCGTCCGCGATCGTGACTGGTGAATTTGTCTCCATCGATCTCGAATTCGCTGTCTAGATAGGTGTTTTTGCCCTTTCTCACCACCATGCAGCCTTTTCCGGGTTCGACGCGACCTTTGAAACTACTGCCCGTCCAGTGCGTAATAAAGGTGCAACCGGGCATTAGTTTAAATTCGGCTTTGTTGAGTTGTTCGAGTTTTTGCCGATCGCGCGAGGCACCGTAAAATTGCTCTTCATTGACGATCGCATAATTTTCGATATCAATGCGATCGGCCGCTGGGACTAATTTTAACACTCGAACTCGGTACGGGGAGTTAAGTTCGATGTCATAAGCCTGTTCTAGATACAGACTCACGCCGCCCAAAAGTTCCACAGGTAGGGGTCTCATGCAGACGCGGATGTGGGCGAAGAAAGGCGGATTTTCAAAGGCTTGGGCTTGGTTGCTGAAGTCGGAGGCCATCCAGCGGGCGAGGGTAATGATATCGGTCGAATGGGACATATCGATGGTTTTGAGAAGCGGAGTAGAAGTTATTTTACTGGAATTTTGATAACAAACTCCGTACCCTGCCCCATAATCGAAGAACACTCAATCTTACCACCATGTTTTTCAGTAATAATCTGATGACTGATTGACAGCCCCAAACCAGTACCTTGCCCAAGAGGTTTGGTGGTGAAAAACGCATCAAATAGTTGACAAATAATCGATTCTGGGATACCGACACCATTATCAGCAATGCTAATCGCGATCGCATCATCACTACCAACAAAAGTACGAATCGTAATCCTAGGTTGTTGGTTATTGCTGACACCCGATGATTCCAAAGCATCGATCGCATTACTCAGAATATTCATGAATACCTGGTTCAGTTGACTAGGATAACATTCGACCCGTGGTAGCTGGCCATAGTCTTTGATGACTTGAATTTCAGGACAATTTCGTCCACCTTTTAGACGGTGTTGTAAAATCAACAGAGTGCTATCAATACCTACATGAACATCAACCGCTTTACAGTAGGTTTCATCCAATCGCGAGAAATTACGGAGAGAAAGCACCAATTCGCGAATCCGATCCGTACCTACTTTCATCGATTTCAGTATTTTAACCAAATCTGATTGCAAAAATTCTAAATCAATTTCTTCTGCCCGTGTCTGGATTTCTACTACTGGATTGGGATAATGTTTCTGGTAAAGTTGCACAAAGTCTAACAAATATTCAGTATATTCTTTAATGGGGCTTAGATTAGCATGAATAAAATTCACTGGATTATTAATTTCGTGGGCGACTCCCGCCATCAAGTGACCGAGGGCAGACATTTTTTCGCCTTGCACTAAATGAGTTTTGGCTTGTTGGAGACTTTCTAATGCTTCGTTGAGTTCCGTGGTACGTTCTTCCATCAGGCGCGTGGCATTTCGTAGTTGTAAATGCACCTGAATTCTGGCTAATACTTCTTCACACTGAATCGGCTTGGTGATGTAGTCCACTGCACCCAAACTTAGCCCCTTAATCTTATCTACTGAGTCGGAAAGAGCTGTCATAAAAATGATAGGAATATTGTGAGTGTCCGGATTTGACTTGAGTCGTTTACAGGTTTCAAATCCATCGATACCGGGCATCATGACATCGAGTAAAATCAAATCTGGCTGAGACGATCGCACTCGTTGTAAAGCAATTTCACCATTTTTGGCGATCGCGACTCGGTACTCCTGTTCACTTAATACATCAAATAATACTTGCAGATTACTGGGAGTATCGTCTACAACTAAAATAGTTTTTTCTGCGGACATAGGATTGACGGACATTACAAACTCCAATATATGAAAATTTTGAACCGCAGAGGGCGCAGAGGACGCAGAGGGAAGAGTTTTGTGAGGATTTTGGATGTCGTAAAAAAACCTTTCATCCCTCCCCTCTCTGCGCTCTCTGTGTTCTCTGTGGTAAAATCCTCTTAATATCTATTTTACATCTTTGTACACTCCATTAAGAGAAGAGTTTTGAACCGCAGAGGGCGCAGAGGACGCAGAGGGAAGAGTTT
>NZ_JAHRFA010000089.1:8539-26309 GCF_020883045.1 Microcoleus sp. CAWBG58
TGCGCTCTCTGTGTTCTCTGTGGTAAAATCCTCTTAATATCTATTTTACATCTTTGTACACTCCATTAAGAGAAGAGTTTTGAACCGCAGAGGGCGCAGAGGACGCAGAGGGAAGAGTTTTGTGAGGGTTTTGGATGTCGTAAAAAAAACCTTTCATCCCTCCCCTCTCTGCGCTCTCTGTGTTCTCTGTGGTAAAATCCTCTTAATATCTACAGTAGTGGTTCAATTAGGCGAATAATGGCTTCCTCATCAAACTGTTGAGTTAGTTGTAACACTCGGTTCGCAAAGACTATATATTCGGGTGCCAATTTTTTTAATCGATCGGCTTCCTGGTGAATATCACTCATAAAACCACCCTGGGCGGCGGTATAGAGGGCTGTCAGTTCTTCGGCTGGTGGCATTACCATTACCATTTTAACCTCATGGGCTTTATTCTCAGCAATTTGCATGGCATCTGGTTTCATTTCTTCATAAATCCACTGCAATTCCAGGTGTTGCTGTAATTGGTTCAACAATCCAGTAAACTCGATCGGCTTCGGAAAAAAACTATTGCAACCAGCATCCAGACTTTCCTTTATATCCACCTGAGACAGGGTGGCTGGAGAAGCGATAATTGGGGTAGTCGCAAAGTTTGGCAGTTGTCGCAGGCGACGAGTCATTTCTAAGCCATCCATAATCGGCATCTGTACATCGGTAACGATCGAGTCTGGTAGTATCTGAATAGCCATGTCTAAGCCCGTTTGTCCGTTGTCGGCTTCTGCCACTTGGAAGCCTAGGGGTTTCAGCATATTTATGATAACGAGGCGATTTTCAGGGCGATCGTCAATCACCAGAATTTTGCGTTTTTTACCCTGATAGCCGATGACTTTGCGATCGGCGATCGCATCTTCTGTCATCCAATCCGATGCTACCAACAAGTCTACCTCAAACCAGAAGCTACTACCCTCACCCAGCACACTCTCCACATGAATTTCGCTACCCATTTTCAGGATAATTTGTTGGCCGATGGCAAGCCCCAAGCCAGTTCCTTCCATGTTGCGATCGCCTTTTCCAGCTTGCTCGAAAGGTAAAAAAATCTTCGATAATTTTTCCGAAACAATGCCAATACCAGTATCTTTAATCTTGAATCGAATTCTTTGGGCTGCACCGGATTCGATTGATTCTCCTACAGGTTCAACTCGGAAACTGACACTGCCAACATCGGTAAAATTGATGGCATTACTGAGCAAATTCAACAACACTTGTCGCAGTCGTTTGTCATCAGCATGGACTGCAATGGGCAGGTTGCTAGCCGGCTGATAGCGAAAATCCACGCCTTTTTGTTCTGCCTTGATCCGGCACATATCCACAGTGGAGGATAGGAAGTTTTCTAGATGGAAATCTTGGGGATAGAGTTCCATCTTGTGCACTTCCAACTTTGACAAATCCAAAATATCGTTAATGAGAGTGAGTAAATGAGAACCACACTGATGAATCACCCCTAATCCTTTCATCTGTTTGGGAGTAGTTGTCGGATCGTGTTGGAGGATTTGGGCATAACCTAAAATGCCATTGAGTGGCGTTCGGAGTTCGTGGTTCATATTAGCCAGAAATTCGCTTTTGGTACGGTTGGCAGTTTCGGCAATTTCTTTAGCTTGTTGCAATTCTTCGATAGCTGTTTTTAAATCTTGGGCTTGGAGTCTCAGTTCTTTTTGATATGCTTCTACTCGTGTAGCTGCGGATTGAATTGTCTGGGCCAAAAATAGGATTTCATTATTCGGCAATCCACTGGGTATTACTAAGTTGTCAACCTCATTCCTGTCTGTGATTGCTGCGTTCAATTTCTGGAGTGGGTTGAGGATAATTCGCTTAATTAATATTGTCATCAGCCCCAAAATTGCAGTAATCCCAATCAGGAGGGTGACGGTAGAAGTATAGAAAGTTTCTGATACTTGTTTTTGTACTTCTTCGGCATCAAGAATTGCGATCGCCAACCCGCGCCGATTTCCCTGACTAAAGATGGTACTGCTAAAGGGCAAAATTGCGACTAAAGCTGACTCGCCATCTATATTGGTTCTAAAACTTGTTTCTAAACCTGTTTCGGCCGATCGCTCTAATATTTGCTCTAATTCTGGATGAATAGTAGCATAGGCCGGATTTTTGAGTGCCGATCCGCTGCGGGCGAGGGTTTGGCCATCGGGACTGACGATCGCCACTTCCACCACTGTCGGCAACGTACCATAGTTTTGCACCACTCGTTTGATAATGCTTGTATTCCCCAGTTCGATTAATCCTTCCGTGGAAAACCCCACTCCCTGGGTAATCGATCGGGCGCGTTGTTCTAGTTCTTTCTCTAATTGTGATTGCATCAAAAAGTAATTGAATCCCAAGGTAATTAAGCCAACAGTTGCTAGAGAAATACTAAAACCCAATAATAATTGGCGAGATAAGTTCTTTCTAGGTTGCTGATTCATGGTTTCCATTCTGCCATTACTTCATTAATGAGGCTATTATCGATCTCCACATCTTGCCGAATTACTCGATTATGACGCGGATCGGATTTAAGTAATTGAATAATTTCTTCCTTGGCAGATTTGAGCCGATTTTCTGGGCCAAACATCCGCCGATTTAAAGTCATATCACCTTTTTTTAACCCAGCATAATTACTAGCAAAAGCCTCCCCAGTTTGTCCTAGTTGTTTTCCAACTGCGTTAAACACTTTTTTCGGCTGAGTTTCAACTGCGTGCATTACATCAAACCATGCCAGCATAAATTGCTTGAGTTCGGCTTTTTTTGCTTTCGCTATCTTGTCACTGGACATCAAGATATCAATTACGAGACTGTCTACTTGCTTTGTGGTGTGAATTATATTGCCTTTGACACTCTTCGCTGTCTCTCCTAGTAAAGGTTGCCACAACACACCAGCATCAATCTCACCTGCCTTAATTTTCTCGGCTGTTACATCATTGGAGTAATCCAAAATTTGTACATCAGAAGGCTTGACTTCATTGGCTTTCAATGCCTCCAGTAAAACTAAATGATTAGTGGTTCCTAGCTGTGCTCCTACTTTTTTGCCTCGCAAATTTGCTACAGATTTAATTTCTGGCTTAGCAACAATGCCATCTACTCCAGCAGAAATGTCGATCGCCATTAAAACCACCGGATTACCATTACCTGGATCGACCTGAATCACATCCCAAAGCGTAGCAAATGCGGCATCTAGTCTACCACGAATTACTGCCCGATTCGCGTCCTGGGAGTTTTCAAATAACACAAGCTCGACCTTTATTCCCCGTTGCTTGAAGATTTCCGAAGTTTGGGCATAGCGGGCAATATCATATCCAGGAAAACTGACAGTTCCAATCCGTAGCGGTTTAAGCGATTGGTTAAATCCAAAGCCACAGGCATTGGTGAGAAAAGTGAGGCAAAGGGCGATCGCAAATAAACAGAAACCTGGCTTGATATTTAACTTCGATTTTGGCTTCCAGGAAATCCTCAACATATTGATGATTGAGATAACTTTCATGACTGCGAAGTCTAGTTTGATTTAAATTTATTATATTTAAATTTTAAATTTATTATTTAAATAAGGTCGATCGCACTTACGACATCAATCTACAGATCGAACTAGAGATTTTTGGCGAAAATGCGATCGACCCGATGTTACTTTTACCAGAGATAAAATTCTCTGGTTCAGACATCTAAATTAACAAACTAGATGAGTTTGACAGCCCGGAGACCAAACATCAGCACTGTAGCCAAGCCGACCATGCCACCGAAAATTCCAAAATAAGCTATTGCTCCGGTAAGACTCATTGCAATTTCTCCAAAATAATCAATAAAAAGACCTATTAGAACTATAATCTAAAATCTAATATCTAAATTAGATAAATATGCAATCGATAATTAAAGTTGACTTGGGCCCACAATCTTACAATGTTTGCGTGCGATCTGGCGGCTTAGACGAGCTCGGTACCCTGATGGGCGATCTAAGTTTGGGCAAAAAAGTTCTTTTGGTCTCAAATCAGTCGATTTTTCGGCACTACGGCGAAAGAGCAACCGCAGCCCTCGAATCGGCCGGTCTGGAAGTCAGTACCTGCATTTTACCACCGGGCGAACAGTACAAAACTTTAAATTCCATCCAGAAGATTTACAATGCGGCTTTGGCTAACCGGTTGGAACGTTCCTCGACAATGGTGGCTTTGGGCGGCGGAGTGGTTGGCGATATGACGGGTTTTGCGGCGGCGACTTGGCTGCGCGGAATTAATGTGGTGCAGGTTCCGACTTCGCTGCTGGCGATGGTTGATGCTTCTATTGGCGGCAAAACGGGGGTAAATCATCCTTCGGGGAAGAATTTAATTGGGGCTTTTCATCAGCCGCGTTTGGTTTCGATCGATCCGGATGTTCTCAAAACTCTGCCGGCGCGGGAGTTTCGTTCGGCGATGGCGGAAGTTATTAAGTATGGGGTGATTTGGGATGCTGAATTGTTCCGGAAGTTGGAAAATTGCAAGCGCTTGGATCAAATGCGCTATGTGAAGGCGGATTTGTTGGCTGAAATTTTGAGCAGGTCTTGCCAAGCTAAGGCTGAGGTGGTAAGCAAGGATGAGAAGGAGTCGGGTTTGCGGGCGATTTTGAATTACGGTCACACGATCGGTCATGCTGTAGAAAGTTTGACTAATTACAAGGTAATCAATCACGGCGAAGGTGTGGCAATTGGGATGGCTGCGTCCAGCCGCTTGGCTGTGGAGTTGGGAATGTGGGATGCTGAGTGCGATCGCCGCCAATCTGCTTTAATTGCCAAAGCTGCTTTACCTGCTAAGTTGCCCGCAGGTGTCGATATTGAGGAGATTTTGAAGACTTTGCAACTGGATAAGAAGGTGCAGGATGGCAAGGTGCGCTTTGTGCTACCGGTGCGCTTGGGTGAGGCCGCTGTGAGCGATCGCGTGGATGGAGATGTAATTTTACAAGTTTTGAAGGAAATGCTTTAGATGGAGGCTTATCGGCGTGTTTAACCGCCGTTGAAGGCTGATTAATGCCGATCGCCACAGCATTTTTTCTCTCAATGTTCGAGCGATCGACTATCGATCTCACATCTGCTTGGATGACCATAATTAAGATTGGTTTGTAGTGAGGACTTTAGTCCTTAGAAGATGCGGACTAAAGTCCTCACTACAAACCTTTTTTATTTCAGGTATATCCAACATAATATGATTTTAAGAGCCGCTGGACTGCGAATTGATTTCCTCCAAAAGTTTATCTACTCTCGTAGCTGCTTGAGTTCTGCCCTGCTTGATAAATAACTCCTTAGCTTTTTTGAGACTGGCTAGGGCCTCTGCTTGGTCTTCCTTCGCCCCTTGCTGGTATAAACCGACTCCTAAATTGTTTAAAGCATCGGGATACTGGCTGTTAATTTTAACAGCTTGTCTCCACAGCACGATCGCCTCGGGCAACTTTCCTTGACTTGCCATCGCCACGCCCAAATCGTTGTGAGCTTTGGCGTGCTGCGGGTTGACTTCAATTGCTTTCTGGTATTGGACGATCGCATCGCTCATTTTACCTTGCCCAGATAGCAGACTTCCCAACTTATAATAAGCATCGGCTTGTTTGGGATAGCGAGCGATTAGTTGCCGGTACAAAACTTCGGCATTGACAATATTTCCTTGACCGTAGAGGTCGTTGGCAGTTCTCAAACCCACCGTGTAACCTTTGCCTACAACTTGGCACTTTTTCTCGGAGTTGCCTTCTTGTTTACAAATCTTAAGTTCGTCTCCCTTCATCTCGTAGGATAGAACTTCGCGAACTGCCGGCCCCCGGCGCGGTGGCTGCAAGTTCTGCGACTGCAAGTTTGGGGCTATTTGCACCGAAGTAGTTGATTCAGCTTGTACGGGTGGGACAACTGCCAATGCGTACATTCCAGCCACCACAATGCTTGAGCCAATCCAGGTAAAAGGTTTGAAAGGGCGAAACTCTCGATCGTTTTTCATGTCTTTTGTGGAAATGTGTTGTTGATATCCTGGGTTTCACTGCTTCGTCAAAGTCCGAACACATGGCGGCCCACCATTGATACTGTTATTAACAGTCGAGATATTTTAGCACTGTAGGGCAGACTTTGAGTTAAATTAGAGTATATTCCCGATCGATTCTCAGTCAACCTTAGCAGGAAAGTAGAAATGGGGCAGTCTATTCTCACCATGCTGTTTGCGCTCATCCTCGGCTACGCTGTTAACTCAAGCGTGAAAATAGTCAGCGGTGGCGACGAAGCTTTAGTCGAACGTTTGGGCCAATACAAGCGCACCCTCAAGCCCGGATTCCACTTTATCAGTCCCCTGATCGAAAAAGTCGTTTGCGTAGACACCAGCCGCGAACGAGTTTTAGATATTAAACCTCAATCAGCAATTACGGGCGATAATGTCGCCCTAGAAGTCGATGCCGTTGTGTATTGGCGGGTGGTGAATTTGCAGAAAGCTTATTATGGAATCGATCAAATTGAAAATGCGATCGCCAACTTAGTTTTAACGACGTTTCGCGCTGAAATTGGTCGATTGCCCATGCAAGACATCTTGGGTTCCCGAGATGACATGAATAAAAAGTTACTCAAGAAGTTGGACGAAGCTACCGAAACTTGGGGCGTCAAAGTAATTCGCGTAGAAATTCAAAGCATTACCCCTCCCAAAAGGGTGCAAGAAGCTATGGAATTGGAGCGGGCTACTAAGAGCGAATGGCAAGCAATGGTCAATAAGGCGATCGGCACTAAGGAGTACATGAGGCTCTTAGTTGAAGCTTTAGACTCCCATCCGAACAGCAAGCAAGTTTTGAATTACTTAGTAACTGAAAAATACTTAGACGCTCAACAAAAACTAGGCGAAAGCGACAACGCCAAAATTCTGTTTATGGATCCAAGAAACATGACAGAAGCCCTCAACGAGTTGATGGGTTCCATGCCGGATATCCAGCCGCACGCTCACGGTGGAGAGCGAGAACTCAAACTAATCGACCAATCAACCGCTCAAGATTGATTTCTGAAGATAGCGTCGGCAACCAAACAAACATCGTGCATTTCTCTGACATCGTGAATTCGCAAAATATCTGCCGAATTTGCGATCGCACTTGTACAAGCCGCCGCTGTCCCCCAAATTCTTTGTTTGGCTTCTGGCTGATTCAAAATGTGACCGATAAAGCTTTTGCGCGATACTCCGACTAAAATAGGACAGTCCAAATCCCGAAATTTTGGCAACTGGCGCAAAATTTCCAAGTTTTGATTGTAAGTCTTAGCAAAGCCAATACCGGGGTCGATAATTATCTGAGATTTATCAATCCCCGCAGCCATAGCGGCCACTATTCGACTATCCAAAAAATCCAGAATTTCCCCAATCAAATCCTGATAATCTGTGAGTTTTTGCATCGTCTGGGGAGTTCCTCGAATGTGCATCAAAATTATCGGCACTTGCAACTGAGCAACCGTTGACAGCATTTCCGAGTCAAAAGTTGCTCCCGAAATATCGTTGACAATATCAGCTCCCGCCTCAATCGCAGCTTTAGCAACCTGCGCTCTGGTAGTATCGACAGAAATCGGAACTGAGCTAAAAATATCTGCTTTTTGTCTCAGCATTTGTACGACAGGTATAACGCGATCGATCTCTTCTTCTAAGGATATTTCCGCTGCACCTGGCCGCGTAGATTGACCGCCAATATCAATAATATCTACCCCCGATTTGACCATAGAATCAGCTTGCGCTAAAGCTGATTCTATGGTATTGAAATCGCCACCGTCGCTAAAACTGTCAGGAGTTACGTTCAAAACGCCCATCAAATAAGTGCGTTTTCCCCACTCGAAAGTTTTATTTCTAATAATAATTTTGACTGGGTTATCTGTCATGGCGAGTGAGATTTTAGATTTTAGATTTTAGGTTTGATATTGTGTTCCGTGAATTAGCATAACAAAAACGGTTCGTAGTGTGGAATGGAAGTCCGCTCTCCGGCTGCGGACTAAAGTCCACACTACGAACAAAAACGGCTTGTAGTGTGGACTTCAGTCCGCAGCCTCAGAGCCGACTTCCATTCCATACTACGAAATAATTTTCTTAAAAAAACCCGGTTTCTTATAGTTGGATGCGTCCAAGATTCTTCAAGCAAAACTCAACCAGCTAAAAACATTATCAACCGTCAATTCTAACTCAATTCCATTAATAATTGGCAGTTGATCTGTACCGAGGTACAATTCTACTTTTTGTCCGGGAAATACTGCTAAAATACTTTCTTCCTCTGGATCTAGCAACCAACCCAACTCTGTACCGTGTCGCGAACAGTGCAGCAATTTACCAAGGACTTTTGTTTGGCTTTGGTTTGGGGATAAAATTTCGATCGACCAATCTGGATTAATTTCAAAGATGTTGGCAATTCTACCCGAAGGCAAAAAAGGAATTCTTTCCCAGCGGAATACTGCTATATCTGGTACGATCGACTTACCGCCAAAAGTGCAGCGCAACTCGGAAAAAGCTTTGGCAATTTTGCGAGTTTGCGCTACTCGATCGATAGTTTTGCAGAGTTCAACTTGAAGTATGCTATGTTCGCCTTGAGGCATGGGTTTCTGAAGGATATCTCCGTCAATAAATTCTGAGGCCGGTTCAGTTTCAGGAAGTTTGAGGAACTCCTCTAAAGCGGGTTTGGATTGAACGATCGCATTCATGGAACAATTCTCTCGATCGAAAAAACACTCAAAGGCACACTACAATTATAGGCGATCGCTATCGTCAGATAATTAGATACTAGAGAAAGGGAGCAAAACGCACCAGATCGACTGGATACCAAAAGCCAATGTCCGTGATGGAGCGATCGATCTAAATCTACAACAATTCCCGCCGTTGACATTAATGGAATTGAAGAAAGCTGTCAGCCTAAAAAGTGGTTAGGAATGAGAATTAAATAACTTACAATTTTTATTATTCTTGTGGGACGGGCGGGACGCCCATCCCACAAATATGTGTAAAATATTTAATTCGCGAGCCTTAGTTTCCCCATCATCAACTAATACTCGAAGGTTTTGGGGTAACTCGTACAGATTGTCATTTCTCCACATCAAAACTATTCCTACAACCACCAATTACCAATTATTTGTAATTGACAATTCTATCGAAACTAGCAGCTTCCAAACTCGCACCACCTACCAAAACCCCATCAATTTCAGGCATCGCCATAACTTCATCAATATTCTCTCCTTTCACAGAGCCACCATACTGAATCGGCACATCAGGATTAGTCAATTTAGAGCGAATCAAACCAATAACTCGGTTAGCTTCCTTCGATTCGCAAGTGTCGCCAGTGCCGATCGCCCAAATCGGTTCGTAAGCTATTACTAAGTTATCTTGGTCAACACCAACCAAATCCTGCGCTAACTGAGAAAAAATATGAGCTTCCGTTTCCCCGGCATCCCGTTGTTGCTTCGTCTCTCCCACGCACAGAATCGGAATTAAACCGGATTTCTGAGCAGCTTTCAGCCGCAAATTCACCGTTTCGTCGGTTTCCCCAAAATATTGGCGGCGCTCGCTGTGCCCGATGATAACGTAGCGCACCCCAAGCTCTGTCAGCATCTGCCCGGAAATTTCACCAGTATAAGCTCCAGACTCTTGCCAGTGGACATTCTGGGCACCGAGTCTAATCCGGCTTCCGTGCAGGTTTTTCGAGAGGACACTCAAATCTGTGAAGGGAACGCAAAGCACGACTTCTCGTTCTTCTGGGGTTTCCGTCAGGCAGGACATGAATCCTTGAAGAAACTCTAGGGATTCTGCCCTAGTTTTGTACATTTTCCAGTTGCCAGCTATAACTATTTTCCGCACTACTTTTTTAAATCCTTGTCCTTACAACGCATTTTATAGTCTAAAGCTTTAGGGTACATTTCGATCCCTCATTGTCCAAACTCGATGCGAGCTTGCTCAACAAAGTCAATGGTGACGACTTCTGTTTCGGCTTCGCGGGCCAATTGCTCGATCCGCACGCGGGCTTGTCCCCGGACAAAGTAGGGAATATTTTTCAGCTTGGCCTTAGCTTCAGCCGTCCATTTTAAATCATCTGAGAATTCGGAATCTGGCATGGCGTATCGGGCGATCGACTGCAAGCGCTCAGTTCTGTACTTTGACAAAAGTCTGTCTGGCTATTCAATTTACCATGTTTTGGGGCCAACCTATTCTGCGAGCAACGCTTGCGGGCGATCGAACTCTCTTCAACTCGGCGGTTGAAACGCAGACTCTACATCAACAAAGCTAACCTTAGGGTGCGTCACGGGGCCGGAATCCTTGAGCAGGTGACGAAAACATTTAGCCCGCTGACGCACCCTACAATAACTAATGACTACTGACTGCTGACTGCTCGCTGATGTCGGATCGGAATCTCGATCGCAAATTCAGTACCCTTGCCAGATTCTGAACTGCACTTTAAAACACCGCCGTGTTTCTCTACCACAATTTGGTAACTAATTGACAGTCCCAATCCAGTACCTTTGCCCACCGGCTTAGTCGTGAAAAAAGGGTCAAATATCCGTTCTCTAATCGATTCCGAAATTCCAGAACCGTTGTCAGCAATCCGAATCACCGCGCTCGGAACATTGCCATTAAGTTGACCGACAGCAGTAGAGATTTTAATTTGAGGACTCACTGATTTGCGATCGCTCAACTTTTCCGATTGCAAAGCATCGATCGCATTTCCGATCACATTCATAAACACCTGATTCAACTGTCCAGCATAACACTCAACCAGAGGCAAATTGCCGTACTCCTTAACTAGCAGAATGTTGGCACTATCCGAACTAGATTTCAGCCTGTGCTGCAAAATTAACAGCGTGCTGTCAATGCCCTCGTGAATATCGACATCCTTCATTTGACTTTCATCCAAACGAGAGAAAGTCCTCAAAGACAAAACTATTTGACGAATGCGATCGGCTCCCACCTGCATAGACAATAGCAACTTCGGCAAATCTTCCACCAGAAATTTCAAGTCAATATCTTCTGCCAACTCGCCAATCTCAGGACTAGAATCGGGATATTGCTGCTGGTAAAGTTCCAGCAAACTTAGCAAGTTTTTAGTATAATCAGTAGCGTGATTGAGATTGCCGTAAATAAAATTAACTGGATTGTTAATTTCGTGAGCAATGCCCGCCATCAGTTGCCCCAAACCAGACATTTTTTCAGTCTGAATCAATTGAGCTTGAGTGTGCTGCAAATCCTTTAAATTTTGAGCTATTTGTGCTGATTGGCGTCTGGTTTCCTCCAGCAAATCGGCTTGTTGGATAGCTGCGCCTAACTGATTGGCAATCTGAGCTAAAAACTTAACTTCTGAACTTTCCCAACAGCGCGGCCCAGAATGTTCGTAGGCTACCAACAAACCCCAAAGTTCTTGTCCTACAAAAATCGGCGCGATCGCATATGCCTGCACCTGAAAATGCTCTAAAATAGTGAAGTTGCACTCCGAGTGACAAGCTTGATAGATATCGTCAACGACTAGAATCTCATTATTGAGATACCGGCCGCCTCGGTGTTCCTGCAAATAACTATTTTCCCAAACCGTATTGATATCTTCGCCTACCAATCTGATCCAACCGTCTTTCACAAACTCGGCAACATATTTTCCGCTCCAATCAGAATTAAAGCGATATACAGCAATTCTATCAACCTGCATAAACTGACAAACTTCTTGAGTTGCTGTCTTAAAAATTGCATTAAGATCGAGAGATTCTCGAATCTTTACTACCACTTCAAATAGTATCCGCTGCTGTTCAGTAGCTTGCTGCAAATCAACAGCTTGCTGCTGAGTTTGAGCGAGCAAATCCGCTTGTTCTAGAGCGATACTTAACTGAGCAGAAACTTGAGTGAGAAACTGAATTTCGGAAGATTCCCAGTTGCGGGGAGCCGAACACTGATGCACGCATAGCAGCCCCCAAAGCTCGCTGCCTTTCATTACGGGTGCAACTAAAGTCGCTTTAATCTGAAATTGCTCCAATATTTTCCGAAAGCAATCTTGTAATTCGGCTTGTCTGATGTCTGCCAATGCGTGTACTCGCCCCTGAGAGTAAAGATTGGCGTAGTTTTCTCCAAAACAGCGATCGTTGACTCGGACTGCCATTGCCGATCTAAAATCTGGAAAAACATCTTCGGCAACGAATTCGCCGTCGTTAAATTCCGATGCGGGATCGAAACGGTAAACCCCAACGCGATCGGCATTTAAAGCCGCTCGCACTTCCTGGGACATCGTGGTAAAAATATCGTTCAAGTCGAGAGATTTCCGCATTTTAGCCACCACTTCAAACAGCACTCGCTGCTGTTGAGTTAACTGTTGCATTTGATCTGTACGTTTTTGAACTTTATTTTCTAGATTTGCGTTAAGTTCTTCTATTTCTTGGTACAGCTTGTATTGGTTAATTGCCTGAGAATAATGGCTACAAAAAGTTTGTAATAATTCTATTTCTTCAACATTCCATTCGCGAATTTGGGCTGTTTTTGACTCTTTCCACGCTTCAAAAGATATCCGAGATTGAGCGAGTCGTCCGTCGGTATCTAATTGTCCTGCCCAGAGAGTTTCGGTGTCAAATTCTTCTCTAAAAATGCTCAAGTAACCGAATATTTGCTGCCTGGTTCTGAGTGGTGCGATTAAAATGCTGCGGATTTTTGTCGATCGAAATGCAGGTTGCAGGCTTCTCAAACTGCTAATTTTGTACAAGTCGGGAATTGCCCAAACCTGTTGCTCGCTGGAGTTAAAATATTCGTGCCAGACGCTGTATAGCTCTATCTGCTGGTATTTGGCAGAAATAGGCATTCTCGGGCCTGAGCCACAAGTGTAGACTTTGAGTGCCTCTGTGGAATTGTCCGAGTAGGGTAGTAAACTCGCGAGATTGTTGCTGTGGAAAATGCAAAGCCTGCCGCCTGCTGCCTCTAGTGCAGCTACACATTCTGTCAAAGCTGCTTGCAGTTCGATCGCGGGCTGGGAGTGCAGGGCTGCTGCGACGCGGTTGACGGCAGCTTCACGCTCAGCTTTGGCCTTGGTTCGCCAGAGGAGGGTTGATTGGGCGATCGCGACTGCGAGCTGATCTGCCACCATCTGAACGTCTTGCAGTTCGTCCTCTGCGACACTCCGGGACTGGGAGTGGTGAGATACCAACAACCCCCACAATTCTTTGCCGTGAAAAATTGGTACTACCAAGGAAGCTTTAACGCCGAGTGCAGTCAAGTATTCAGCGTGGCAGGGGTCGATCGTCCTGTACAGCACTTCATCGGGCAGCATTTGACCGGAAACCTCGTCGCGGCGGGGACTTTGACCTAGCAACCCGGAATCGATATCGACGATCGATCGCACCTTTACTTGGGCGAACAGTTCGCGGGCGTGAGGGGGAATATCGTCTGCTGGAAAATGCAGCCCCAATAATGATGGCAAGCGGTTGCCGTTAATTGATTCAGCAATCACTTCACCGCTGCCATCGCTATGAAATTTATAGATTTTTACCCTGTCTGTTCCCAAAAACGATTGAAGTTCCGCTGCTGTGGCGCTGAGAATTTCTGGCAATTCTAGGGAGCGGCGAATGCGGTTGGCGATGCGATCGAGTAAATTTGCTCGATCGTCAATCACCTTGACATTTTGGATCTTTAATGAGTCCATTCTTAATCTTTTGCTTTCCCAGCAATAATAATAATTGGCTAAAAAGTTTTGTGGGTGTTATCAATTTTTGCAAGCACAGGCATTTAATAAAAGTAGATTAGTTTTGCACACCTAAGGATCTACCTTCAAACTGCAACTTCCTAGTGCAATTTTTAATTGTGTGTGGATTTAAACTTTTGTACCTTAATTAAATTTGACACTCTCAGCGCTAAAGCGATTGAGATTCTTAAGACATTGCGGCCTTAATATCCCTATTGCTAGGGTTCCCAAACTCAGCACGTTTGCTCGCAGAGCGTGCTGATATCTTTTGGGCGTTTAGGTGTTCAACACCAGGTTTCGCAGAGTCCCCACGTACCATTCTCAAAGCTCTATCTCTAATCGTTTTTGCAGCGCCAATATCCGCGTGTTCGTGATATCCACATTCCACACAGATGAACTTTTCGCCATCTCTGTTGGATTTATCGATATGACCGCAATTCCTGCATTCTTGGCTGGAGTGCTTAGGATTAACTTTGATTACAATTTTTCGTTGCTTTGCAGCCACATACTCAATCTTTAATCCCAAATCGCCCCAGCTTGCATCAGAGATAGCACGATTCAATCCCTTTTTTCTGGATTGCCCATTCTTCAGAAACCTCCCAGTTTTTTCATCACTTTTTACTTTACATCGACGCATCATACCAGAGATGTTCAAATCTTCTAAGGCGATTACATCAACGTTACGAGATACTATTAAATTCGCAGTTTTCCATTGATGTGCTTGACGCTTATCGCTAATCTTTTGATGGAATTTGCTAACTCTGATAGCTGCTTTTTTGCGATTTTTACTACCCTTAATTTTCCGACTAACCCGTCTCTGTCTAATTTTCAGAGTGCGTTTAGCCTTTTTATTCGTCGAAAACTTGGGATTTTTGATTTGGTATCCATCAGAAAGGTGAACCAGTTTCGTGATTCCTAAATCGCAACCTATTACTTTGGGGTGAGCGCCAACAGGAGTAGCACTGTATTCAGGTACAGATTTATCCTCTATTCTAATAGAAACATACCAGCCATTCTGGCGTTTTCTAACCACGCAAGCCTTGATGGTAAACCCATCGGGGATTGAGCGAGAGTTGTAAAACCGCATCCATCCCACTTTTGGTAGGTAAATTTTATTGCCCTTGATTTTTACTCCCATTACGAAAGTAAAAGATGTGAAGTTGCTGCGGTTTTTAAATTTAGGAAATCCCCTACCTTCAAAGAAGTTTTTGTAGGCAATGTCTAAGCGTTTAACATTCTGTTGTAAAACAGTTGAGTCAATTCCACTATACCAAGGTCTAGCCATTTTTAACTCAGGTAACGCTGTAATCTGAATGTCACCAGCACTTCGACGAGGATTTCTAGCTTTACCTTCTTTGTCAGACTTAGAGTCTTTCCAAGGATTTCCGGTTGCGCCACTTTTACTTACGAAGCAGGTCAATGGTGAAGCTTCGCCTTTCATTCTGATATCACAGTAATTGCCTTGAATAAACTGCTGATTATACTGACAAATTCTGTCATTTAAGCACCAATTATACTGGCTTCGTAGCATATCTATCCAAGCAGACATTTTTGATGATTGTGTTTGATTAGGGCGCAACTTATAAACATAGTTCGTCAACAATCTTTCTCACCTCCTTGCTTACATCTTAACGTCTTTCTCTGCTTTTAAATGTTACGAATTAAGAAAGATTCAAGGTGGTTGCAACCGCCCGTGCCGCTTACATCTCAGGTCTAAAGACTCAGAGTTTTCCGCTTGCTGAATGTTTTTTTATAAACTTTGTAGAGCAGGCCTGCAAGTTCTTGACCCCAACTTATCAAAATTGTCAAGTCTCAAGAATTGTGGAGTTATTAGAACATCAAGTTGAAAACCCCGTCCGGATCGGACGACTTTTTTCCATTGTCAAGTAAAATAAAAAATCCATTTTAACCTAATGAATATGGTATAACAACTAGATGGGACAAGATGTAAAAACCTACCCCCAAAATGAGTAAAACTCTACGCACAAAACATTTTTCAGGAGATATGACAGGAGCAGCTATGCTACTTTCGGCAGTCAGCGAAAAGAACCAAGTGCGATCGGGATATTTTGATACAAATGTCTGAAAAATCCTCGTGTCAGTATGCCGGGGAGTGTCAATAAAACAAAGGCTGTTCATCGATCGCAACATAACTTGTTCGAGATATTGGCTCAAAAAAAAGCTCCTGCCGTTAAGCAGGAGCCTTTTTCGATTAGACAATCAAATCAGCACAAAGGCGATGATTAGTCCAAATCAGGCATAGAAAGAACCGCTTCATTTTCGCGATTGATACCTCTTTCAAAGCCAGCGACAGCCGCGCGAGCGCGACCAGCGTGCCACAAGTGGCCGACCAAGAAGAAGAAACCCATCACAAAGTGGAAACAGGCCAACCAAGAACGGGGAGAAGTATAGTTAAAGGCGTTAACTTCAGTTGCCAAGCCGCCCACAGAGTTCAAAGAACCCAAAGGAGCGTGAGTCATGTACTCAGCAGCGCGGCGAGCTTGCCAAGGCTGAATATCATTCTTGATTTTGTTCAAGTCCAAACCGTTAGTACCGCGTAAGGGTTCCAACCAAGGGCCTTGGAAATCCCAGAAACGCATCGTTTCACCACCGAAAATGATTTCGCCAGTAGGAGAGCGCATCAGGTATTTACCCAGACCGGTAGGGCCTTGTGCAGAACCGACGTTAGCACCCAAGCGTTGGTCGCGGATCAGGAAGGTCAAAGCTTGTGCTTGAGAAGCTTCCGGGCCCGTCGGGCCGTAAAATTCGCTAGGGTAAGCAGTATTGTTGAACCAGACAAAGCAGCAAGCGATGAAGCCCATGAGGGACAAAGCGCCCAAGCTGTAGGACAGGTAAGCTTCGCCAGACCAGATTAAGGCGCGACGAGCCCAGCCGAAAGGCTTGGTCAAAATGTGCCAAACACCACCAGAGATACAAATCAGGCCGAGCCAGATGTGACCGCCGATGATGTCTTCCATGTTGTTAACGCTGAGCAGCCAGCCTTCGCCACCAAAAGGAGCGCGAACCAAGTAGCCAAAAATCACAGCGGGGTTGAGGGTTGGGTTCGTGATAATACGCACGTCGCCGCCGCCCGGAGCCCAAGTGTCATAGACACCGCCGAAGAACATGGCCTTAGCAACCAGCAGCAAGCAACCGCCACCCAATAAAATCAGGTGATAGCCGATGATGTTGGTCATTTGGTTCTTGTCTTTCCAGTCGTAGCCGAAGAAGTTCGAGTATTCTTCGAGCACTTCTGGGCCGCGAACAGCGTGATAAATGCCGCCCAAACCGAGAACCGCAGAGGAAATCAAGTGCAGTACGCCAACGACGAAGAACGGGAAAATATCCGTGACTTCACCGCCGGGGCCGACGCCCCAACCCAAAGTAGCGACGTGGGGCATCAAGATTAAGCCCTGTTCGTACATGGGTTTTTCTGGGATAAAGTGAGCGACTTCAAACAAAGTCATTGCTCCGGCCCAGAACACGATCAAACCAGCGTGAGCGACGTGTGCGCCCAGCAGTTTGCCTGAGAGATTGATCAAACGAGCGTTGCCTGACCACCAAGCGAATCCGGAGGATTCTTGGTCGCGACCGCTTGCATAGGAATTAGAGAGCGTTACCACGCGGTAGAACCTCCAACGATGTTAGTTTTTGGATTTCGGTTTTTTTGTTCTCCGGGTGACCGCAGGAGCACTGCGTCCACCCGGTGAATAGGAATTTGGATTTCTAGTTTGAATTTAAAAAACATAAATTAAGCTGAAATCCAAATCCTGATTTTTTTAAAGTGCGTTACCGCGAGGCAGAACTTCTTCAGGGAAGATGAAGTTTTCGTGGGGTTGGTCGGTCGGAGCCATCCAAGCACGAATGCCTTCGTTAAGCAGAATGTTCTTAGTGTAGAACGTTTCAAACTCAGGATCTTCAGCAGCGCGCAATTCTTGTGATACGAAGTCATAAGCACGCAGGTTTAATGCTAAACCGACGATACCAATGGAGCTCATCCACAAGCCTGTGACGGGTACGAACAGCATGAAGAAGTGCAACCAACGTTTGTTGGAGAAAGCAATTCCGAAGATTTGCGACCAAAAACGGTTAGCTGTAACCATGGAATAGGTTT
>NZ_JAHRFA010000009.1:0-129121 GCF_020883045.1 Microcoleus sp. CAWBG58
CCAGCCCCCGCACCAGCACCAGCGCCAGTACCAGCCCCCGCACCAGCACCAGCACCAGCCCCCGCACCAGCACCAGCCCCTGCACCACAGGCGGAAGCACCAGCACCAGAACCGGAACGCATCGCAGCTAGGGAAGCGCTATCACCTGCGGAGTCGGCAATTAGTGCGATGGTGCGCGGCCAGCAAACCTATGTGGTTCGCAACCACGATTTTCTCAATTCTGTGGGGTCGATCGCCAAAACCTTTAGTATTTTATTGCCACAGGATTACAACTTTGCAATTCGCACCACTACCAGAGGCGCCTTTCACTACGCAATACCCAAGTCTGCGGATATGAAAGCTTATGTCGGAGCAATTTTCTTGGAAGAAAACGCCAATTTAAAGAATCCGGCAACTGTCTCCATTGTCTGCGAAGCCACCACACCAATCAATGTTCGCCCCTCCGATCCGACTTACGGCAGAAATAATTTAGTTTGCGGTGTGGGTACTCAACGCAAGACTGCCAGCAGTCTGCCGCAGCAAAACGTAGTAACCCAGCCTGCACCTGCGACAAGGCCAGCACCTGCGACAAGGCCTGCACCTGCGACAAGGCCAGCACCTGCGACAAGGCCAGCACCTACTCCCGCAGCCAGAGTAAATCCACCTCAAACTAGAGCCGCAGGGCCGATCGGGTTTTTGAGTTTAGTTAATGTGTGCAATACTTACGACCTCAGCGGTCAAAGTCCTCACCAAGAGAGAGCTTTAGAGTGGTTGCAGGGCAGAATTCCCGCGCCAACAATGCAGAAATTTGCTGAAGAGTGGCGCACTCAATTGATAGCAAGACTCGGTAACAGGCCGATTAATTTGGTCGATGTTTGCAAAGTGTACGATCGCGCCGGCCTTCACCCGCACCAAAATCGAGCTTTAGAATGGTTGCAGCAGCAAATTCCCAAGGAAACGCTGACAGATTTCGGGAAAAAGTGGCAAAATCAAGCCGGTTCGTAGTGAGGACTTCACTCCTTTCCAAGTTCGTAGTAAGGACTTCAGTCCTTTCCAAGTTCGTAGTAAGGACTTCAGTCCTTTCCAGGTTCGTAGTGAGGACTTCAGTCCTTTCCAAGTTCGTAGTAAGGACTTCAGTCCTTTCCAAGTTCGTAGTGAGGACTTCAGTCCTTTCCAGGTTCGTAGTGAGGACTTCAGTCCTTTCTCCTATGAAAAAATCAGGACTAAAGTCCTTACTACAAACAATTGGACTAAAGTCCTTACTACAAACTGAATTAGTTTATCTCAAAGGAATTCATCATATTTTCAGCCGTTTTCAAATAGTCTGAATATTCTGATTTCTCCGCAGTGTAAGTAATCACGTAAGCTTTGTTATTCATCAAAGTCCAAGTTTGCATTTTTTTGGTATTGGTTTGTCCGTCTTTATCATCAAAAACAACTGTATAACCTCGATGATTAGCAATGGTTTTAGGATTTTCTTCTAAAATTTTAACATCAGTAAAATTTGTTTTAATTTGCTTGAGAGACGACTGATTGTATTCATCTAGAGACATAGGTTTTGGCAAATCTTCGATGCTGACAGTAATTTGTTCTTGATAAGCATCAGCCGTGTTCTTTTTGGGGGCGATGAATACAACCACATCGTTAATTACTGGATTTTGCAACTCTTGTTTTTCCCACTTTTCAGGGTATTTGATTTTAAACTGATGGGCCGAACTTTGATAACTTAATAAATTTTCTACTTGAGTTTTAGAGAAATGTTGGATTGCGAAGGCGGAAATGGCGATCGCCCCAGCAACTCCGAGTCCCATTAAAGCCGGCTTCCATCCCAAAGCAAATCTAGGACTTCTGCGATGGGAAGATGGCGATGGCGGGCGATTCCCTACGGGATAGCTTCGCTTCACGACCATTTTACCAAGTCGCTGCAAAAGAACTTGAGTATCCTTCGGCCTGTCTTTCGGAAAATAAGCCATCAAATCATCAATCAAATCTGCTAGCGGCTTCGATGTTTGAGTCGCCACATTCCGCCAAATCAATTTACCCGATCGCGGATCTTCCTGCAAATTTCTCGGTTCTTGAGCCGTCAGCAAATACGTAAAAGTCCGCCCCAAAGCAAAAAAATCAGAACGCGGCTCAGCCTTGCCCTTTTTCTGTTCTTCGGGCGTGTAACCCATCGAAGAAATGCGAGTTACTTCTCCAGTTGCTCTCTGAATAGTTTCTGTAACTTCCCGCACCGCCCCAAAATCAATTAATACTAATTTTCCATTCGACCGGCACATGACATTTTGCGGCTTAATATCCCGATGAAAATAATTTTGATTGTGAACGAGATTCAAGATTTCCGTCAGTTGTGTCAACCAGTCAATAGCTTGTTCCGAGGAAATAGGTTGGTAGTTATGAGCTTCCAGCCACTGCTGCAAATTTTTACCTTCAATTTTCTCCATCACCAGACAGTGCAAAGGTTTGTCGCTACCCTTAACTCTGAAAGTAAAATAGCCCTCAGATTCAACTGTTGGGAGTCCCGGATGCTTCAGCCGCTGCAAAACGTTCGCTTCTCTCTGAAAAAGTTCGACACCTAGAGTATCGTTGTTCATCAGAACTTTCAACACTTTCTGAGTACCGTCTCTGTCTCTGACTGCAAAAGTTTTACCAAATCCTCCTTGTCCCAAAACAGTAATTACCCGATAGCGTGCGTTGATTAGCAACTCAGATCCGCAAGCTTGGCAAAAATTGATAGTTGGAGGATTTTCTGGATGGCGGCAGTTGGGATTAATGCAGTAGCTCATGGTAGGGAAAATTTAGTTTGGTAAAAATAGTATAGAAGTGCCAAAGCAGCTTGATGATAGCTATCTGATTTGGCAAATAGCTTGGGGTTATACCAATTTTTTATGAGGCTGCTCTTGAATCCGATCGCCCTGGCGCCCCCCTTAATAAGGGGGGGCAAGATTTTTCTGAAAGTCCCCCTTTTTAAGGGGGATTTAGGGGGATCGAGATATGTGCAACGACCCATTAAATTGGTATTAGCAGGGTGCTTGTTAGCATTGATTATTAAACATGGTATAACATTACTCATGTTTTGAATACAGAATTCTCGCACAATCTAAAATCTAAAATCTAAAATCCTATGACAGGTCAAACCCATAAGAAAACAAACTTAATCGCCAGCCCCTATTTAGAAATCGACTATCAAGGCGAAGTGGTACGCTTGGAACTGACCAAGACTGAACACGTACTGGGACGAAATCCTCAACAAGCTGACTTGCTGGTTCCCAAAGATTGGGAGAAGTTGTCGAGATGTCAAGCGATTTTGCGCCAAGAAGGGGACGACTACCGCATCTATGACGGCGACGGCCTTAAACCCAGCAGTGGCGGGTTATTTGTGCTTCCGACTGAAACTCCTGTAACTCCGACTCAAGGCTGCGTTTTGCGACACGGAATCGAGTTGCGGATTGGTACGGATTTAAGAAATCCGGTGTTGGTGACTTATTTCAATCCCGGAAGTCCGGCGCTGGCCGTTTTAGGTTCGCGGGAGTCTGTGTCTCTGCGAAATCGATCGGTCGTCTTGGGGCGCGATCGCACTTCTACGCTACAATTAAATTCGCCGATCGTCTCCCGCAGCCATTGTGCGATAGAAGCCAACAAACGCGGAGACTACGTTCTCACAGACACCAGCGCCAACGGCGTATTTATTAACGGCCAACGCATCAAAAAAACAGCCGTTTTAACCGAAGGCGCCAAAATTCGCATCGGCCCTTTTCTGCTAATTTATCAAAACGAAGAATTAACAGTTATCGATCCGGGAAACGCGATCGGTTTAGAAGCAATTAACTTAAACCGACCTTTTGTCAACGATATTTCCCTAGTAATTGAACCCGGACAGTTAGTGGCATTAGTCGGAGGAAGCGGCGCGGGAAAATCCACATTAATGCGAACCTTGCTGGGAATTGAAACCACAAATCGTGGCGCCGTTTACGTCAACGGCGACGAATTGCGAAAAAACTTTGAATGCTACAGTTCTTTAATCGGTTACGTGCCGCAGGATGATATAGTCCACGGCGAATTAACAGTTACAGAAGCCCTAACCTACGCAATTAAATTGCGCTTGCCACCGGATGTCGATGTCGAGCAAGTTTTGACAAAAACTCTGACCGATATTGAGATGTTGGACAAGCGAAAAACCTTTGTCAAAGACCTCAGCGGCGGGCAGAGAAAGCGGGTTAGCATCGGTGTCGAATTGCTGGCAGATCCGAAGTTGTTTTTCTTGGACGAACCAACTTCTGGACTAGATCCGGGGCTGGATAAAAAGATGATGGAACTGCTGCGGAATTTGGCAGATAAAGGTCGGACGGTGGTTTTGGTGACCCACGCTACGGCAAATGTCAATATGTGCGATCGCCTAGTTTTCCTCGGCCGCAACGGCTACCTTTGCTACTTCGGCCCGCCAGCAGAAGCCGCTAATTTCTTTGGAGTCAATCAAGCAGACTTTGCCAATATTTATAACGAATTAGAAATCGGCGAAAAAGTCATCAAAGAATGGGCGAATACCTATCGCAATTCCGCCTATTACCAGCGATACATAACCGCGCCCTTAAGTCCAAAAGCACCGCAAAAACAAGCACCTCCCGTCAAACTTCCCCAACCCGCGAAAGTTTCCCCAATCAAACAACTATTTATCCTCGCACATCGCTATTTCCAGCTAACTTTACGCGACCCAGTTAACGTTGGTTTAGGACTGTTAACAGCTGCTGTTTGCCCGATTTTGCTAGCCGGAATCAAAGATATAGAACCGCTAGTTACTGGCACAGCAGACGATCCAGCCCTGGCTTTTTTAGCTTTGCGAATTTTGTTTGTATTTACATCGGCAGCTATTTGGGTAGGTTTGTCAAGTTCTCTGCAAGAAATTGTCAAAGAATCCGCCGTTTACCAGCGAGAAAGATTGGTGAATTTAGGTTTACTGCCCTATGTCGGTTCTAAGTTTTTGGTACTGGGAGGATTGGCATTGCTGCAAGCAGTGCTAATGACAGCAGTAATTTTAATTGGTTTTAAACAACCGTCACCGGATACAATCGCTTGGCCGCTGGGTTTGGGAATTACAGTATTTTTAACGCTGTTGGCTAGCATGAGTTTGGGATTGATGGTATCGGCATTTGTGAAGAATGGCAGTCAGGCTAACAGCGCTTTGCCTTTGCTGTTAGTGCCGCAGATTATTTTTTCGGGAGTCCTCTTCAGCCTGGGAAGTTTGTTTAAAATCGAGAAAATCGGTCAGTATATCTCGTGGTTGACAGTCAGCCGCTGGTCTGTGGGGGCTTACGGTAGCTTGGTTAACGTGAACGCGATGGTGCCAAAGCCGATCGAATTACCCGATCGAACAATCCTACCGCAGTTATTCGAGAAAAGTGCAGTTTACGAACCAACATGGCAAAACTTAGCCTTGAATTGGGGAATTTTAGGATTGCACGCAGCAGTTTATTTGACCGTAACTTTGGTGTTGCAAAAGCGGAAAGATATTTTCAAATAGAGATTTCAAATAGAGATAAATGATATTACTGTTGATTTGTGAGTAACTAGCTGCGTATACTATCTAATGTGAACGAGAACTTTAGCTTAGGTATTCCGCTTGCTTGTAAGCGACTTGTGATAATATCTACAACTGCTTTATATGACATATCATCTTTAGAACCAAATGGGATGCCTGCTTTCCATTTCCCATTTAAGGTAACAGTTAGTGTCGCAGGTACTATAAATCTTCGAGGCGATACATAGGCTTTGCTTGTATATCTTTCTTCTGCGTTTAGCTTTACTTTAGTAAAATCCGACAGGTAAGTTTCTAGCAGTAACCAAAACACTCTATCTAGTGTGGCTGCCAAATAAACTTCTGGGATATTCCAAAGAAATGGCTTGATAAAGACAGTCATTCTTGTATCTCCGATGTTGTCTATGTAATTATCATCTTTTGGTATGGACTCTAAATACTTGTTAACCCGATAAAGATTTAAGTCAAGACCGCGTTCCGTTAACAATGCCGTCATATATCTTTTCTTATCAGCAAGGTTAGCTAGCCGGACAAGAAGACCCGTCTTACTATCGCGTAGAGTTCTGGTATCTGTTGGTAATACTTGCGGCTTACTTACTAGAGCAATTTCTTCATTAAATAGTAGTTTAACCAAATCTTGCTTATAAGGATATATTCGTTCTATTGCTTTGCGACAAAACTCATGATATGGATAATCTCGGTTGTCAGGAGCTAAAAATACCCCTGCTTCGCAGTTAAGTAAACACTTATTTTTTATAATAACTAAAGAAGCTTCATCCACAGCCCTCATATCTACATTAGCCAGTTGAGTTAACTCATAGTCTTGAATGTATTTTAATGCTTCTTGCCATATTCCACATACTTCTATAACAAAGCCATTAACTAATAATACTTTGACTGAATATTCAGCCCTGTTTTTGTATTTAGAAGCAGACTCCCAGTTTTTTGAATAATTACTGCGCTTCCTAAAAATATTTCTGATGAAACGTATCGCTGAGTTCCCGCTTGTCCCGGTCGATAATTCGCTTACATTTATGCAAATATGTATCACAGTCAAAGGCAAAATAGCCTTCTTAACTCTCCCATTATCTCGCCAATACAGAGAATCTTCTATGAACTTCAGGTCTTGTTTTCGGGCTGATTCTACACCTAATATAAAACTGTAAGGGGCAAGGTTAGCTAGCGTTTCCCGTAATAGTGTTTCTGTTGGACGTAATTTCTTAACCTTGACTTTAGTTCCATTCAACTGCGGGCTGTGCTGCTCAATACGCTCCTGTTCTGTAGCATCAAGTAGCGATTCAGGCACTAACTCGTAATAGATGGTAAACAGCTTTTTTCGTTGCTTTTGTAGTTGATCGAGTCTGTGGTGGCTGTCACCGGCCCAGCGGGTACGTAGATTCTTTGCTTTTCCTATGTACCAAATTATAAACTTTTCGTCTATAACGTAATATATTCCTGATAGTTCGGGAAGTATAGCTCGGTTCTTTAAACCTATGTGGGGTAATTGCAGGATATCTTCATCTGCATTCATGTTTTTGTTCTATAGTGCGAGATATTTCTACAGATAATATTCCCAATTTTGCAACCTAATGTCAATAGATATCGCAGTTTTTTTTATCATTTTTGTGCAACAAAAAAAAGAAATCCCCAAAACCAGGGGATTTCTCATATTTAAGTCCTTGCTAAATCTACTTAGTCTCAGGCATCAAACACTTATCGGAATCGCAGCCAGCAGGCCCCGAGTCCATCATTTCACCCAAGTCATAACGACTCAGTGCCACATGAAAAACATCAATTTGACGCCGCACTAAAACGTCTTTCAACATCGTCTCGTAAGTTGCCTTTTCAATCGGCTCAAAGGGCAAACGTGGGAAAGTTTCCAGGGCATCAAAGCGAGACAAAAGTGCGGCGGAAATGTAGCCTTCGTCGTCGCGAATTGCTTCGTAAATCCGCGTACCCAAACTTTCTATTTCATTTTCCCGCAACTCAATTGTCGCGCTGGTGTTGTGCCGCACGTAGAACTTTTGCACTTGCATATAAAAGTCCATTTGTGCCGCCGCCGAGAATTTGTTGATGTCGATTTCATCGGCACCGGGTAAATCTGCCCAACTTACAGCCACAGGTATTTCTACGAGCCATTCGGTACACCGTTCGTCGAAGGGATTGTTCAGCAAATTGCCGTTTTCATCCTTGTCCGATTGCGATGGAATTACGTTGTATCCGTAGTCGATGCAGGCGAGGGCTACAGGGTCATTTTTGCGGAAAGTGATCCGGCGAATAAAACGCTGGGCTTTGGGCGGATGCCAGCCCGGAGAAGCACCTGTGAGCAGAGATTTGGTACCCGATGGTTGGACGGTTGTGCAGCGATTGGGGCGTTTTAAAGAATGGCGATCGCAATAATCCCATACTACCTCATTCACAATCTCCCGCCAACCAGTCAAATACTCTTCTTCCCGCTGTTTAAACGCAATTCCCTGGGGAGTTTGCGGGCGGCCTTCCACCCACCAGCGCAGCCACTCAACGCCAAAAGCATGAACGAAGAAATCGAACAATCCCGTGAAAGATACGCCGACAATCGGGTCTAATTCGCGGCTGTATTGATAGCGCGGTTCGGTAAATTTGTGATTGAGAAGTACCGCGACAGATAAACCTGCGGCGGTGAAAGCTTCTTCTTGTTCTTTGAAGTTGTAAGGATCAAGTTGATTGAGGTGAACCTCACCCAAATTACAGTGGAAATTAGAGCCAATGATTTCCAGTTTTGTTATCCTAAAGGCTTTTTATCCTCTAGTTCTACAGATTCCATTTTATCTGTAGCTCGGCGTACTTTTTCATTTACTGTAGTTGTAAATGCCCCGCACTCTTGCCAGGATTATATTCTTCAATTAAGAAGGTTCACCCGGTACGCTCTACGGTGGTAAAGGATTTTTAATTCCCTTACTTACCTCGGAATTAACATCTCAGTTTTCTCCGATTTTGCGAGGTTTTTAACGTGAGGCAAAATTACTTACCACACGGGTTTAAACCCAAACGAACTGCTCGATGCTCTAATTCCTCAGCAGTCATCTCAGGATAGCGTTCTTGCAACCAAAATTTAGCTTTTCCTTGTGCATAAGCTGCCAAAAATTCAATTTTCAGACTTGGTGTTGAAAGTAGATCGACATTAGCTCTAGCTACAGCTTCACCAGCCCATTGAATTGCACCTTCACCAGAATAATATTGTTTTCTAACAGCCTCAATACATTCTTCTAATGTAGGTTTGTAGTGGAAAACACGAGAGTGATTTGCCATTCTCAAAGCATCGCGTTCTGGATCTATTCTCCAGTTGCCATTTTCATCTTGTTGCCATAGATTATCCTTGGCATTTGCGCCTAGTTCGTCACCAGAATCAAACTGACGAATCCCCGCGCTTCGACGGATGTTACCGGCAACGATCGTGACCGCCGCTTCATCTATCAATACGCAGCATTCTACTGAATTTAACTGCCGCCCTAAAGCTTTATTCAAAATAGCAGCGCACCGCTGATAAAGCTCTGGCAATTTCACCGGATTTGCAACTCCACCAAAACCTTTTAAAGTTTCTCCGGCTGGCCGAACGTCGCTCAAATTAATGATAACTTGAACTTCACCTGCAAATCTTTCATCTGTGGATAATTCCAGTAAAGTCTGATAGGATTGCACCCAACCTTGGCGAGAATCTCCGACATAAATTGTTGCGTTTTTTTTGTCTATTTTTAATTCGGTTTCTTGACGGCGTAACTCAATTGGTGTAGAGCCAATTTCGCCTTGCATGGTCACGGTTAAGCGATTGCGAATCGGTGGCAATTGGTTGATATATTTGGGTTCCAAAACTGCACCGGTGCCGCAGCCCATCATGGCCAAATCCATCAACAAACCGAAGGCTTTCCAGTCGAGAATATTGGTTGAGGAGCAATTATATGCGCCGGAAAAATTCTCTGGTTGTTCGATCCATTTGCTACCGCCCACCCACAGCCAGCGCCCGGAGGTTAGGGTTTTGAGCTCGTTTTGCATCCGGTGTAGGAGCTCTGTTTCTTCAGCAGTCAGGTTTCCGAGCTTTTGCAGGCCTTTGACAGTTCGATCGCACACTTCGGCCCAAGTTTCCCTTCCCGTGTCGGTACGGCGGCTGTAAGTCCTGAAAAATACTGGATTGGCTGCGGGTGCTGTGTCGGGGAAATCGGACAGGTTGCGTTTGTCGCTAGCACTCGATCGCTCTAATTCTCGAACCATAGGTTGTGTACTGACGTGTCGGAATATATCAACAGACTATGAATATACAACAGGATTCAGATTTAGGGTAAAACCTTGACAAATTTCACAATTTGCACTAAATATGGGGCTTCGGACTCGGGAAGGTCGATCGGGCGATCGGCTCAAAACTTCAGCAAAAAACCCGATTTCTGCTAGAAACCGGGTGAAGCGCAAATCTTGTCAATTGTCAATTCTTTGTCAATAAAAACTCAATATTGGGTAACAGCGGGTCTTGAACAACCCCCACACCGTTAAAACCCCAACGTTCTAGCAGCTTTTTCACCGACGAACCCGGAATCGATTCTACCCCGAATCGATCGGCAACATCAGCAGCGTGAGCGTTGAGATAGCTCAAAGCATCATAGTCTTCGCGAAACATCAGCAGGTAACTCACCGCCGAATCTGGATTGGGATTGGCCGAGAGATATTTGCCATCCGCCCGGGAACGTAGCAAGTAAAAAACTTGGGATAGCATCTTATTAATAGTTTTGAGTGCAGATGTAATATCATACCAAATCCATGTATTATCACCTCGATGGATTCATATCGATCGAGCGGCGGTTGAAACCGCTTCTATAAAAACAAAGTCCCAACAGAGAGGGACTAAGAAATATCGAACGGATGGCTAAGCAGTTCGTGTTTAGTAACGGCTACGATATCTTGATTTAATGCTTCCTTGATTCTTGAGTCCGTGCAGGCGGACGAAAGTTTCTGTAGTAGCGATTTCAAACGCCGAATCATCGAGAGAGTAACTGTCAACTGTCAAGGGCAATAGCATCTAAATCAAGGTTAGCGCCAAACCTTTAATCGATCGCCCGTCACCAATTTGACCGAGGATAGAAGCCCGACCGGTCGTCAGATTAATATTGTACAGGCTCGAAACTCCGCCAACATCGATCGCAGCCAAAGCTGTCTCGTTACCGCCGACACTCCTGATATCAAAGCCGAGGACGTTAGAAGCATCAATCCCCAAAGATCCGATCGTATTCAACACTCCATTATTTGGCGGATCTTGCCTTACCAAAACATCCGCATTGCTGTCAATGACAAACAAAGTTGTCGAAGTCGCCCCTGCAAAATTATTCACATACGCAGCCCCTACACCCGCAGGAGGATTTCCCGAATTACGTGAAGCGAAGCTATCCCGAAGGGAATCGCCCGTGGCATACACTAAATTGCGATCGAGTTGAATTCCCCCCGTCAGCGTGTCAGCATCGACAATTGCCCCGGTATCCGGGTTAATCCTGCCGTTTTGTCCCGCTTGATTGACAAACCGAATGCGATCGACTGTCGGATTGAAATCAAAACCCACAGCGCCCGGAGTTAGCTGTACGGCGAATTGCCCGCTACCGACTTGACTTGCAGCCCCAGTCACCGGATCGATCGCGTACAATCGATTGCTAGAACCCAAACCGTAAAGCAAACCGTTAGCAGGGCGAAAATCAATTCCCAGCAAACTTTCTCCCGGTTGTAATCCGGTAATTGCAGCATCGCTGAGTAAAGCGCGCGGTGCCGCTTCGTTAAAACCGATAATTGTTTCCGTGCCATTTCTGACAGTTAAAGCGTAAGCTGTAGGCAAAGGCAAAGCCAAACCGTTAATCTGTCTTCCGTCGGCAATTCTACCAGCAAAAGAAGCTTGACCCGTGCTTAAATTAATATTGTACAAGCCGGAAATTCCGCCAACTTCTAATGCAGCTACCGCAACTTCGCGGCCGCCAATACTTTTAATATCAAAACCGAGAATGCTAGTTGCATCAACTCCCAAAGATCCGATCGTATTTAAGACTCCATTATTCGGCGGATCTTGTTTCACCAAAACATCCGCATTGCTGTCAATGACAAACAAAGTTGTCGAAGTTGCACCCGCAAAGTTATTCACGTAAGCAGCCCCCACACCCGCAGGAGGATTTCCCGAATTGCCATCGCCCGTGGCATAAGCTAAATTGCGATCGAGTTGAATTCCTCCCGTTAGCGTATCAGCATCGACAATTGCCCCGGTATCTGGATTGAGGCGACCGTTTTGACCCGCTTGATTGACAAATCGAATGCGATCGACTGTCGGATTGAAATCAAAACCCACAGCCCCCGGAGTCAACCCAACAGCAAATTGTCCGCTACCAACTTGACTGGCTTCTCCGGTTTTTGGATTAATTGTGTACAAGCGATTGCTATTACCTAAACCGTAAAGTACGCCATTAGCGGGCCGGTAATCAATTCCCAGCAAACTTTCTCCCGCTTGCAACCCAGTCACGGGCAAATCTGAGATGACACTTCCCGGATTAGCAAGGCTAAAACCGACAATCCGATTATCCGGAGTTAAAGCATAAGCCGTTGTTAGCGGTGGAGGCGGAGGATTGGGAACAATGCTGCTAATATTAGTAGTGAAATCTGTTTGGTCGATCGCGCTTCGATTCACACCTCTAAGGCTAGCCAGAAATTCTCCTGTTACCCGATCTTGAATCACAGTATCGTTTCCAGCGTCCAGAATATTCAAGTCAGCAAAAGCGAGTCCGCCCGCCAAACCGATTAAATCTGTACCGTTAGCAAAATCTGCGATCGCATCAGCATTTCCCAAATTAACACCGCCGCTGGTACGGAAAGGATCGCCAACAGCATAGCGACTCAAAACAAATACATCCGCACCATCTCCTCCTGCTAAAATATCAGTATCGCGATCGCCCGACAATACATCGTTACCCGCATTACCAGAAATAACATCACTGCCTCTGCCGCCAAATACAAAATCATTATCTTCACCGCCATTAACAGTATCGCTACCTAAGTCGCCAAACAGAGAATCTCTGCCAGAATTGCCATCAATTGAATCGCTATCTTTGCCGCCAAAAATACTGTCAATTCCCAAATTTCCAGCAATTATGTCATTGCCCATCAAACCAAAAATAACATCGTCTTCAGGAGTGCCTGAAAGCGAGTCAGCTTCTATAGTACCTCTAATTTCTGCCATGATATATTGCACATCTAAATTTGACATTCCCAGTGCCTAAAAGCAGCGGGATTTTCAGTACAAAAAATCGCAAATTCACAGTATGCGCTAATATTACCGAAATTTTTTAGGCTATAAAAGCGCGTTAAGCTGTCGTGCATTTAAATTGCATATTCGGGACGGGCTAGAAGCCCATCCCACAAGACTTGGATTATTTCTTGACATACAGTTTAAATGCAGAACAGCTTATTTGATAGTTTGCAGTATGGTCATGACAAGTACAACGCAACTGTAAGCCGCCAAGCTTAAGTTTTTAGCGCTGTGAACTTATGAAATCTTGTACTGCGTTCATTAGTGATATACGCTGAATCTCTAATTTTGGATCTGTACAGTCAGAAATTAATTTTCAATTTTAATCTTAAAGTCTCTGAAGGTAATTTTTTTTTGTGTATAGGGATAACTATCGATCGGTATAAAGTCGATTATATGTGGGGATTTGGCATAATAAAAGGCAGGGGCAATACCCCAGTTGTCCAGCTCGGGGTAGGCACGCACCATCCACTACCCCTACAAATCTTCATGAATGATTTAGACTTGTTATAGATTAAGTTTGCATGGAAAATTCCTCTGGATCGATACCTCCATTTACCCAGCGAATTGCCTCCCTAGCCGATCGCACTTCTGGCGGCACTCTCAAAGCGTGAATAAATCCCGTACTCGGACAAGTCATTTTTAACAAACAAATCGGTTCGACATCGGCATTATCTATTTTTAATAATTCATATTTCTGCCAACTATCTATTTGTTGTGCTGACAACTCTTGACAAATGCGATCGTAACCAATTGCTTCAATTAAAACTCGCCGAACTTCGGCATTGTCTTCAGATAAAATCCATTCTGCCTTCCACAAATTGGGATGCACTTGACCGTATTGTTCCGGCAATCTGACACCGTGATAATAGTAAAAATTCCATCCATCCGCAAACTCGATCGCAGGTTCTGCTTCAGCGTGCAAGCGGTTTTCACTGTCAAAGCGTAGGTGGCGGGGGCGATCGCACACCACGCAAATCTTTTCAAAGGGAAATATAAAACCGCAATCCTCTAAAAGCAGCTTTTGGCAGCGAAGTATTTCTTGTGCCTTTTGGGAAAGATTGACCCCTAATAAAGAGATATACAATTCAGTTAAATAGATTTCTTTAAACAAATTCGTGGGGGTTTCAGGGGAGGTCAGGTCGGACAAATAATCGGAAAAACCATGTCCCATAGTTGGTTCCGATCGCGCATATTCGTCAGCAAATTCGTTCATTAGCGAACTCAGCGTGCTGTCTGCTTCGGGATCGATCCTCATGCCACGGATCTCATACTCCCACACCAAATGACTTGCAAATTCTGTCACAATCGATCGGGACATTGATTTCCAGTCTAGCTTTTGCCCCGATCTATTCCTGCACCCTCGATCTAAAAAGTTTGGTGAACGATCGCATTTGAGCAAGTTGAAGATTTGCAGAAAAGCGTCGCGGGGACTGCTGCAAATAATCACTTCGGGTGCTTCTAAGCCAATAGCTGCATAGGCAACTTTGACCGCTGCTGTGGCTTGTTCAGCATCAATTGGCCTCGTAGAGAGAGTCAGACGTTTCTGTGCGAGTTCGCCTAACACGCTGAAAACGGCAATTTGACGGGAGTCCAGATGCAGCATTGTCAGATGGGTGAGCGATCGCAACGGACTGATATCGCTAATTTTATTGCCACTGAGCTGCAATGTTCTCAGATTGGTGAGCGAGCCGAGAGAGCTGATGTCGGTAATTTGATTCTGCCACAGATCGAGTGTTGTCAGATTGGTGAGCGAGCGTAATGCGCTAATGTCGGTAATTTGACTGCTTTTGATCTCCAGTGTTGTCAGAGAAGTGAGCGAGCCGAGAGAGCTGATGTCGGTAATTTGACTGCCGCTGAGAAACAGTGTGGTCAGATTAGTGAGCGAGCCGAGAGAGCTGATGTCGGTAATTTGATTGCCACCGAGAAGCAGTGTTGTCAGATTAGTAAGCGCTCCCAGGGAGGTGATGTCGGTAATGTGACGACTACCGAGATACAGTGTGGTCAGATTGGTGAGCGATCGCAACGAGCTGATGTCGGTAATTGGATTTCGGGTGATATCGAGTGTGGTCAGATTGATGAGCGCTCCCAGGGAGGTGATGTCGGTAATTTCATTGTCGCTGAGAAACAGTATGGTCAGATTGGTGAGCGATCGCAACGAGCTGATGTCGGTAATTACATTTTCGCCAATAATGCCGTTAAGATACAGTCTTGTCAGATTGGTCAGGGAGCTGAGGGAACGGATGTCAGTAGTTCCATTGAAGCTGAGATAGAGTTCTGTCAGATTGGTTAGGGAGCCGAGGGAGCTGATGTCGGTAATTTTTGGATTGTGGCTGAGATTGAGTGTTGTCATGCTTGAAAGTATCTGCTCCGCTGCTTCAGGGTCATCAGTTCCAGCCTTGTTTAACAACACTTTAACTGTGTGCCTTGCTTCTTCTGAAAGACTGTCAATATGCCTGCACCAGTCGGCAAAGCGACTAAAACTCATTGGTTCGTTTGGTTGTTGTTCTGACATAAAACACTCCAAGATGGGGAATGGGGCATCGGGAAGGGGGCATGGGAATACCGTTAACTGTTGACTATTATCGATCGCCCTTCCATACCTTCTGTTACTCAATTAAGTCTATTTATTTCAAATTTTCCAGCTTAATCCTCGGATCGACAGCCTTCAGCAACAAATCTGCGAACAAATTACCAACAATCAACATCGTAGCGCCCATCATCAAACTCGCCATTACCAAATACAAGTCTTGATTGTTCACTGCTTCCAAAGTCAGCTTACCCAAACCAGGCCAATTAAAGAAAAATTCCGCAATAAACGCACCGCTCAACAAACTAGCAAATTCAAAACCCAAAAGCGTCACCAACGGATTGATCGCATTCCGCAGAGCGTGAATGTAAATTACTCGATTGTCCGGCAAACCTTTAGCCCGTGCTGTGCGGATATAATCTTGACGCAGCACGTCTAACAATTGTCCCCGCATCAATCTCTGCAAACCAGCAAAACCAGTAACGCTGAGGGCGACTGTTGGCAAAATTAAGTGCCAGCAATAATCGAGAATTTGACCCCACCAAGGTAAGTCTGCATGGTCAATACTTGTCATTCCTCCGACGGGAAACAGAGGCGAAGTATTCTGTGCGAAAAATAGCAGCAACAAAGCTGTAATAAAGCTGGGAAATCCCTGGCCCGTGTAGCTGACTACTTGCAAAATGCGATCGACTGTCTTATTTTGATTAACAGCCGCGACAATTCCCAAAGGAAGTGCGATCGCCCAAGTTACAATCAAAGAAGCGATCGCCATCAACAACGTCGCCGGTACCCGTTCCCACAGCAGCGAAGCCACCGATCGCTGATACACGAAACTCGTGCCAAAATTCCCCCGCGTCACAATTTGTTTCAGCCACAGCCCATACTGCACAATCGCTGGTTTATCTAAGCCGAATTGCTGTTCGAGTTGTTTGAGTGTTTCCGGCGAAATCTTTGGATTTTGACTCAAAGTATCCAAGTAATTTCCTGGTGCGAGTTCAATAATTGCAAAACACAGACCCGATGCTAAAAATAAGGTTAAAAGTGCCTGCAACAGTCGTTTGACAACATAAGTAAATGTCTCGCTGCCAAATAAATAATTCAACATTCGCCAGTTTCGATTAGATTTAATAGAAGTCATACTATTTTAGATTTTAGATTTTAGGTTTTAGATTTGTGAATGATATTAATTCCAGTTGCATCGGAATGATTTAACCGCAGAGAGCGCAGAGAGCGCAGAGAAATATCGGAGAGAGATGAATGATTCCGATGCAAACTGAAAGGATATTATTTGTCAACAGTCAACAGTTAACAGTTAACACTCAACTACCTAATATTCAACTAGCGAGACGATCGGCACATCCGGCAATTTCTGCCTCCCGCCCAAAGCCTGCAATTCGATGACAAAAGCAAAACCGACAAGCTCGCATCCCGCTTGCTGCAACAAATTAGCCGTCGCGGCCGCTGTTCCGCCAGTGGCGATTAAATCGTCCACCACCAGCACCCGGCAGCCGGGTTTCATGGCATCTCGGTGCATCTCCAGTCGATCGACACCGTACTCCAACTCGTACTCAGCAAAAAGAACTTCTCCAGGCAGTTTTCCCGGTTTGCGGACAGGAATAAAGCCCACTCCCATTTTATAAGCCAAAGGCGTGCCAAAAATAAAGCCCCGCGATTCCATGCCCACCACATAGTCAGCAGACATTTCAGAGCATTTTTCAGCTAAACTGTCAATAGTGTAGCTCAGTCCTTGCGGGTTGCAGAGCAAAGTTGTAATGTCTCGAAACATAATTCCCGGCTTGGGGAAATCAGGAATGTCGCGAATCAGAGATTTGAGATCCATAAGCTTGCAGATCGACGTTGAGGGTAACGAGGCATCAAAAATGGTACAATGATAACGCAAAACATAAAAACTAAAAAATTAAAATTAAAAGTAGTAGCTTTTTGAATTTATATTGTTTAATTACTAGATAGTGTACGTACTACCTGGGCAAATGTCATAATTTCATAGCAACAGGGTTAACATCTGTTTCAAGAAATCTGTTTATTTCTAGCTAAATCTACTCATTTACCCAGAATTTGAAAACTGGTGACAATAGCTGTATAATTCAATTGCGCTTGATTCATGCGAGTTGCTCCCGGCTTAGTTGGTGTGATAACCGAACAAACACCTGGCACGAATGAATCATTAACTACAATTGAATATTTTTACCTCAAAGTCGCAAACTCGCGTCGGGGGAATTGTGGTCAAGCTTATTGTTGAGCGCAAGCCGAGCAGTAAGCAAGCAGTGATGCACTACTTTTTACATTGAGGAAGTTACACCGCAGACTTGGACTGGCTCTAGTGAAAGCTCTTCATGAGTAGATTTAGATAGGTTGTTAGAAGCGGTTGAATATCAAGATTTGTCGCCCTAAAATCTAAAGTCAAAAATCTAATATCTAAAATCCAATGATCAAGTTGGCAGCACGAGTGGGTGAGGTTCCTCCTTCTATAACCTTGGCGATCGCAGCTAAGGCAAAAGCTATGAGGGCCGAAGGGATTGATGTATGTAGTTTGAGCACGGGAGAACCCGACTTTGATACCCCAGAACACATTAAAGCGGCGGCAAAGCAAGCTTTGGATGCGGGGAAGACTAAGTACGGCCCCGTGGCTGGGGAATTGCAGCTAAAAGCTGCGATCGCCCGCAAACTCCAATCGGACAACAATCTTAACTATCAACCGGAAAATATCATTGTCACCAACGGCGGCAAGCACTCCCTCTACAATCTGATGATGGCTCTGATCGAGCCTGGAGATGAAGTAATTATTCCGGCTCCCTACTGGCTCAGCTATCCAGAAATGGTCAAACTCGCCAGCGGTAAGCCCGTAATTGTACGGACAGATGCTTCTACAGGATATAAAATTACACCGGAACAACTGAGTGCGGCGATTACTCCCAAAACCAAGTTATTTGTGCTGAATACGCCTTCTAACCCGACGGGAATGGTGTACACTCCAGCGGAAATTAAAGCGCTGGCCCAGGTGATAGTCGATCGAGATATTTTAGTCGTTTCTGACGAGATTTACGAAAAAATTATATATGACGGCGCCAAACACGTCAGCATCGGTTCCCTGGGCAAAGAAATCTTCGATCGCACGATCGTCAGCAGCGGTTTTGCCAAGGGTTATGCTATGACAGGCTGGCGGATTGGCTATTTGGCCGGCCCAGCGGAATTAATTAAAGCCACCAGCACCGTTCAAGGTCACAGTACCTCAAACGTGTGTACTTTTGCACAGTACGGCGCGATCGCAGCTTTGGAAAGCAGTCAAGAGTCTGTCGAAAAAATGCGTCTCGCTTTTGCCGATCGGCGTGAAGTAATATTTGAATTGCTTGAGGCGATCCCTGGAATTAGCTGCATCAAACCAGACGGTGCTTTCTATATGTTTGTCAATATCAGCAAAACTGGAATGACTTCTCTGCAATTTTGCGATGCTTTCTTAGAACAGCATCAAGTAGCAGTTATTCCAGGGATTGCTTTTGGTGCAGACGACCACATTCGCTTGTCTTATGCCACGGATTTAGGCACAATTAAAAAAGCCCTAGAAAGGCTCGATAAATTTGTTCGTAGCATCTAAAAATTTGTCATATCGTGTCCGATCGATTAACAGCAATAATATTCGTTCGTAGTGCGGACTTCAGTCCGCAGCATTTTGCGGACTGAAGTCCGCACTACGAACCGTTTTTGTTATCGTAATCGACCGGACATGATATCATGGGTCATGGGTCATTGGTCATTGATAGTAACTGACAACTGACAACTGACCACTGACTAATGACTACTGCCAACTGTCAACTGTCAACTTACTAAAGCTGTTTCGTCATAATTTCCTTTAGTAAATCCAGCCCTTTCTTAACTCGCCGAGAAACAGTCACCGCGCTAATACCCAAGCGTTCGGCCGTTTCCTTCTGCGTCAAATCGTACAGAAAAACAAACTCCAATATCTCCCGAGTCCGTTGTTCCAACATCGCCAAAGCTTGCTGTACGCGAATTTGATCTTCTTGCGCCAACTGAAAACTCCGATATTTGCTATCGGGCACCAATTCTCCCAGACAAGTCGCCCCCTCATCTTCATCCTGCACCGGCGCGTCTAAACTTAAAGGCGATCGATTGAGATGCGCTAACTTAATTTCTTGCCATTCTGCTACAGAAACCTCAAGCACTGCTGCTATTTCAGCATCCGTAGGTTTGCGGTTCAACTGCACCTGCAAATCCTTGATCGCTGCGACAGATTTGCGTTCCAGGGCCAACCAGTGGCGCGGAACTCGCACAGAAGGGCTTTTGTCCCGCAAGTAGTGTTGAATTTCGCCCCGAATGTAGGGAATTGCAAAGGAACTAAAAGCGTGTCCCTTGGAGATATCAAATCGCTCTATAGCCCTAATCAACCCAATACACCCAACTTGCAGCAAATCGTCGTAGCTTTCAGCGCACTGATTGATCCAGTGGTAAACTTCTTTTCTCACCAGTCCAATATTCAATTGAACTAACTGATTGCGGACTTCGTTCGAGCCAGAATGTTGGTACTCGCGCAACAATTGCAAATTTTCACTTTTTAGCTCGTTGGGGATTGTGGTAGACATGGTGGCATAAGGGTTGGTAGAGCAGGGGACTGATGTTGCTTTAGACCGGGTTTTTAATCTAGTCTAAAAAAAATAATCTTGCTGTGGTGTAATCCTAGCACTTAAAAGCTGTGACAGCAGACACACCAGTTAAAGTTTGGGACTGTGCAAGGATTTGGCGGAGTCAGTCGATTTTAAATTTTAGATTTTAAATTTACTCCACAGATTAATTTAGGAGTTTCAACTTTGGTCTAAAATTTGGCGATCGACCCTAAGCGAGCGTCAGGGCTTCCGTTTTGGGTCGGGGTCATTCGAGAAGTGTTCAGCAAAATCCGTATTTCTACTGATGTTTATTTTTCACACCATATTGTAGTGGCAAATTTGTTTAAACGCAATACTTCAATTAATCAAAAATTCTAATTTAATAACTGGCAAGTCAATAACACTTTAATCATAAATTTAGTCATTAGTCAACAGTCTTCAGTTATCTTTCTAAAGACTGTTGGCTAATGAAGGGCGAGCAGTAGCTTTAGGACAAAAAACTGCTCGAGTTCGATCGATCGAGAAAGACAATTTTACGAAACAGAAGGCTCAATCCGAGCGTAAAACAAGCCACGAATTTTCACATCCAGAGCAGGTCTAGCTCCCAAATCAGTATCAGAAGGCTGTACGCTTTCAAAAATACCGCCAATTTCGCCAGTAGCGCTGTTGACCTTAGCAATTTGGAGAGAAATTTTGCCAGCCTTGGTACGGGTGTCAGCTAACTTAACATTAGAGCGTTTCAGCTTGGAATTGTCAGTAGCCGGCAACGCGACAGCATTGTCGTAGCCCGTCGATACACCGCGACCTTTAGGATCTAAAAAGCCTGCGCTGCGGTAAGAAGGAACGTTAAATTCCCCTTGAAAATCGGTAGAAGTATTGAGCGCAACGACTCCCGGATCGGAAGTAGCCACTAACTCTTTAATGGTGAACAAGAAAGGTACTTGCTCTCCACCCGGTAACTGAACTGTAATTGCTTGAAAGTCCAAGCCGTCCTCTTCTGTAAAAGTCAGAGTACCGTCATTACCAACCTTGAGCGTACCTTGAACTTGGTCAATGCTCGACGTGAACCGCGTCAACAATTTACCAGGTACAAATTCTGCCTCTTGGCGTTTGTTGGCTGCTTCTTCCTTCACAAAGTAAGTTGTGGGCTGCAAACACATACCAGTCAGTTTATAGGTGCCGCCCGCTTCAATCGGGATCGATCCCCGAGAAGTTTCTGCCAAGCTAGGGCAGTTATTAGCCAATCCCGTACCTCTAATCTCGTCGTAGGTGAGCAACTCGGTAGTCGCCACCGTGGTATCAGTAGGAGCAGAAGAACAAGCAACCAGCGCACTCATGCAAAATGCTAAAAGTGCAACAATTAAAGCACGATATTTCATAAAAAAAACTCGGTAACTGGGAAACTCACAGTCTTTAGACCTGAGAGAAAAACGACCAGGCGATTTCAATCGCCTTGAATCTTTCCATTACCGCCTTGGAGTTGTAAAAGTCCGGTGTACTTTTGTAATGTACTTTCGATGGGACAATTACCATCTCAAATCTTACAACCCTGTACGCATAATGTTCGCTCCTGATGGAGCCTCCCTTGCGGGGTAATGTTCGCCTCGACCTGGTTATAAAGGCTTGTTAGACCTGCGACACTGTTTCAGTGACTTTAAAACTGTTTAATCGCAGGTGACAGAGCGGAAAACTGGCGTCGCATTCGCCGGTGTCGTGACCTAAATAACGTCTCCTCCGTATAGGGGTCTGGTCAGAACAGCTTGCAATTTCTTACAAGCTCAGTGGCTTTTAGCCCTGAGTTCCTGACTCCCAACCTCAATATCCAACATCGGATTATATTAAGAAAAAGCCCTAGTTCGAGCAAAATATAATTGCCCGCCGGCAGGCTAGGCCAGCGCCATAGCAGCATTTAGATCCAGATGGCTCGCTTCACCGACACTGGCTTTCACTCAAAAAATCGAGCTAGTGCGGTGAAAATCAGCAAGAACTTATGATTTCTCAATCATGTTCGGATCGCAGCCCAATACACATGGTACGACGGGTTGTGCTCTTTTCCTGACTTGGATTGGAAATAAATCTTGCGATCGTCAACCCACTTAAGTTACGTTGCTTATTGGCCCCGAATGGCGATCGCCACTAGCTCGATTAGTCGGCTCACCAAAAGGCTGGGGACAAACGCCTTGTAGATTTCAAAGGAAGCAGCGGTATGGACAACGGCAAAAATTTAGAGTCAGAAAAGTTGCAGTCTCAACTGCAATCGCTGACAGAGGCGATTCGGACTTTAGCCGAAAGTTGTCAGGGAGACAGTGTGCTGCTTTTGACCCTGCTGCGGGCCCTGGAAGCTTCGCACCAGGAAATTCGGGACGGTTTGTTCCAAGCATCTTTTCCCGACAACCGCCAAGCAGTTTACAAACTGCTCAGGAATATTGAAGCCAATGGCGGCTGGCCTTACATCCAGCGTATGAAACTTCGATCGATCTTGGGGTACGCCCAACAATTATCTCCACTAGAAAACGATCCGGCCAAGTCTGAAAATGACTCGGCCGGGACTGAGGAAGACCTTAAATAGTGATGAGTTTTGAGTTGGTGACGTTGACATTAACTCAAAACTCATCACAGAAGGGCGCTGTTGCACCTAGAACCCGAAAGGTGTAGGAGGTACGGGTATCGGACTCGGCAGCATCGCAGGAAATACCGGCATCTGGCCGGGCATCGGCAAAAGTCCTGGAGTAGGCGTCGGGGCGATCGAACTAATTGACACCATTGAATCAGGTACGGTAACAGTCGGCGCAGTCGGAATCCTCGAAACCGTCGGAGTTGGAGTCGTAGTCGTCGGAGTTGGAGTCGTAGTCGTCGGAGTTGGAGTCGTAGTCGTCGGAGTTGGAGTCGTAGCCGTCGGAGTTGGAGTCGTAGCCGTCGGAGTTGGAGTCGTAGTCGTCGGAGTTGGAGTCGTAGTCGTCGGAGTTGGAGTCGTAGTCGTAGTCGTCGGAGTTGGAGTCGTAGTCGTCGGAGTTGGAGTCGTAGTCGTCGGAGTTGGAGTCGTTTCCGTTCCCGTAGTAGTCGTAGTAGTCGTAGTCGTAGTCGTCGTAGTCGTCGGCCTGGGGGAAAACGTCCCACTCACACTGATAAAATCAGTGGCATCGATCAGCGCCGACGGAGTGTTGACCAAAATTGCTAACAGCTTCCCGTCGATCGTAATTACCGTATCTCTGAGATTGGCACCATTACCTTGGCGAACTTGCAATTGACTGAAAGATAAACTGCTCGGCAGTCCAAAGAAATCCTCAGCCTCATTGTAATCAGTAATTAAAACCAAACTTCCCGGGCCGGCTCCCAATCCAAAAATATCACTGCCGCTACCACCAGTTAGAGTATCCGAACCCTCACCTCCAATCAGAGAATCATTACCCTCTGCCCCAAATAAATTGTCATTGCCAAAACTACCCAAAATTGTATCGTCGCCCAGACCTCCGGCCAAAGAATCATCGCCAAAACCGCCGTCGAGAACATCATTACCTTTGCCACCAAATAGGAAATCATTACCTTCATCTCCCATGAGGCAGTCGTCACCTTGATCGCCGCGAAGGGTATCCAAACCGCTGCCACCAGAAAGTGTATCGTCAGCCTTGCCACCGAATAGTTGATCGTTGCCGGATTCTCCCAAGAGCGAATCTCTGCCAGCATTCCCGTACAAAGTATCGTCACCGTCACTGCCGGCCAAATAGTCGTTGCCATCAAGGCCAAACAGTTGATCTCGCCCGCTACCGCCGTTGAGAGAATCGTTCCCAAAATCCCCGTAGAGATAGTCATCATCACTATTTCCGAACACGGAATCGTCGCCGTCATTCCCTCTGAGGGTATCGTTGCCAGTACCCCCGGCAATCACATCATTGCCTCCGTTACCACGAACCAAGTCGTCCCCTGCATCTCCCAACAAGCTGTCTAACCCGTCGTTGCCATCGAGAGTATCGTTACCCAAACCGCCGCGAACCGAGTCGTCCCCATTGCCACCGGAAAGAAAATCGCGGCCTTGGTTGCCAATGAGCTCGTCATTTCCTTCACCCCCAAGCAGCGAATCTGCTCCATCGCCTCCGAGAAGCTGATCCTTGCCTGCGTCGCCCTCTACGGTATCATCTCCATTCGCGCCCAGCAGTGTGTCATCGCCATCTAAGCCGCGAATTCGATCGCCCTGCGGAGTACCTAGAATAAAGTCGTTGCTGTCCGTGCCGATCAGGTTTGCCATAGGGAATACACCGCTCCTCAATAAAATAAATTGTTTTAAAGTATGTCAATCGCCTGCGTGACAAGGCATTGCTGCTTGCCTACGTTAGCATAGTTGAGATTTTGGCAAATTGCTGAAGCGGCGCGGGAAATTTTGCCAGTGTCTGGAGTGGTGGCAAATAGGTTCGATCGTTCCGAATGCGAGTCCTCGGATGGATGCGGACTAAAGTCCTCACTACAAACCTATGTTTAAAACCGCTATCATCACTAATGACTAATGTTCGCTCTTCTGGGACATCACTAATGACTTTCTTGACTAACAGGTAGGACGATCGCAAATTCAGTCCCCTCACCAACCGCAGAGTTGCAGCTCAACTTACCACCGTGGGTTTCCACAACGATTTGACGGGCGATCGCCAATCCCAACCCAGTACCTTTTCCTACCGCCTTCGTGGTGAACAAATGGTCAAAAATCCGCTGTTTCACAGATTCAGTCATCCCCGCACCGTTATCGGCAATTGTAATTTTGATATGGCGATCGCCCTCCAAACCGCTCCGCACCCTGATACAATTAGGATTCGCTTCAATTCGATCAAAACTGCGGCCTTGACTTGACTCATCTAGGGCATCGATCGCATTGCTGAGCAAATTCATAAAAACTTGGTTCAGTTGACCGGGAAAACATTCGATTCGAGGCAGATTTCCGTAATCGGTGACAACTTCGATCGCCGGACGGTGTTCGTTAGCTTTCAGTCGGTGTTTGAGAATTAAGAGCGTACTGTCAATCCCTTCATGAATATTAAAAGGAACTTTGTAGTCTTTATCGGCTCTGGAGAAGGTGCGGAGGCTCGTGCTGATACCGCGAATGCGATCGCACCCCACTTTCATCGACGACAGCATCTTGGGCAAATCTGCTAAGGCATACTCCAAATCAATATCCTCAGCATCTTGTTCGATTTCTTCGCCGGGATTTGGCAGCTTTTCTTGATATAATTTTAAGTGATTAATCACATCTTTGATGGTAGTCGTTGCTTCGTCAATATTGCCGTTAATAAAGCCGACGGGATTGTTGATTTCGTGGGCGACTCCGGCGACGAGATTGCCCAAGGCGGACATTTTTTCGCTCTGTACGAGCTGTAACTGGGCTTGCTGCAAGTCAAAGAGCGATCGTTCTAATTCTTGGGCATAAGCTTGAGATTGTTGGTACAAGCTGGCATTTTCGAGGGAGATGGCCGCTTGGGCGCACAACAGTTGGATGACTAGAGTGCGATCGTCCGTAAATGCCCCAATTGTCAAGTTATTTTCTAGATACAGCAACCCGATTAATTTACCCTGATACACAATCGGCGTGCACAGAACACTTTTGGGCTGTTGTTGCACGAAATACGAGTCAGCCATAAAATCGGTTCCTGCTGTCGCATCATCCAGTACGACGGTTTTTAAGGTACGTTTAACATAGTCGATCGCTGTGACGGGAAGCAATTCACTGGTTGCTAAGGGGATTGATAGTAAGGTAACGCTTTCATTTAGGTTCGCTAGGGCTTCCACCGTCAGATTATCGTCTTTGAGCAACAGCAGAGCAGCCTTGGTTGCTCCGGCATTTTCGATCAATACTTGCAGGAAGGTAGAGAGCAATTGATCTAGTTGAATTTCACTCGATAAAGCTTGTGATACTTTGCAAATGGTAGCAAAATCGAGGGATTCAGAAATGCTGCTGCTAGAGGAGATTGTTTGGATAGTTCGATCGCTCAATGAAGATTTATCAGCAGTTTGCAGGCGGTTTTCGGTGAGAAAATGGCGATCGCGCCCCGGTTGCAATATGGGAACCAGCAGTTGGGGATAGCGTTTTTCTAAATCATCGATTTTGGCTTTGGCTCCCCAGCGGGCATAGCAGTAATACGCTTCCTGCATATAGCCTGCGGCGACTTTTTCTTTGCCCCAGTCGAGGTAGAATTTAGCAGCGAGCTCGTTGGCTAAGGCTTCTTCTTGGATGTATTCGTTGGCTTTGGCTCCGGCGATCGCGCGATCGTACAGTTCTATGGCCTCTGTTTTTTGCTCTAAAATTCGATTTTTTTCGGCGACCACCAAATCATACTTATGCTTGAAATTCATCGGCGCATAGTCGGCCCATTTTTGCAAAGTTTCCTGATTAGACTCTACAATCGCTAGATCGGCATCGGGATAGTTCGCCAAAAGTGCTAATGAGTAATAAAATTTGTGCAAAGACACCATCATAGGTGAAAACTCACTGTTAATACACTCAGATGCCAAGATAGAATGTTCGAGACAGGCTGTATAATTTCCTAACAAATACAGTAGGATAGACTTCGCAACATATACAGAAAATAGCAGTGTAAAGCTATTAGATATTTTTAACTGAGGTATTGTCAATGTTTCATCAAAGCTTTCTCCTACCAAATGGGTTGCCTCCACAGATTCTCCCATTAGGTTCAAAGCAGCTTGCCTCCAAATTCCAAAAAAAAGCATCGAGAATTCTAATTTCAACTTAACTAATAAATCTCGATATTGTTCCTGCAATTGTTTAGTTTCTTTGAGATTTTCTCCTGTGAAGAAAAGGTGATTGCAGTAATTCATAGCACAGTAGGAAGCATACTCAAATTCTCCTGTATCTAAGCCAGCCTGTAATCCATTTAGAAAGGGAATTAAGCTGGCACGTCCACGCTCTTTATGAGGGCGAATAAAGACGTTAAAAATCAGTTGTAATTTAGACTCAATTTCTTTAGCGTGAAAACGTTCTAGTAATTGTAGCGAGAGCAACCCAGAGTGATACCCTGGATCTATATATCCCGGCTTAAGAAACAACAGCGCTCCAAAGCCATATCCAACAGCAGATAAGGCTGAATACCCATACTCAAAAGAGGCTTGAATGACAGCCAAGGTCACTTTAGGAAAAAGATCCGGTTGCGCGAAGTAAGCAGGACTGATCAGGCTCGCTAGGATTTGTACCTTAGCTAACTCAAAAGGATCCGTCATTGCCTGAAGAGAATTAACAGAATCAAGACTAGGTATTTCTATATTAGCAAGATCGATATCTGAAGAAAGCGATAGAGAAAATCCCAAAATATCTAACGCTTTTAAGCCAGTTTCTATTGCTTTTAGCATATTGTTTTGAGCAATATGAAACTGAATTTTTAGTTGATGGACTGCTACCTTATCCAAAACTGTTTTTGTATGTTGTAGAGTTGACTCTGCTAGTTCAGCAGAGCGAGCAAAATTTGCGTTTAGATACTCTAATTCGATTGTCTCTAGATGTAAAGCCAGACTAAATTCATACTGGTCTTCCCAACTATTTTCCGTCAGCAGTGTTAGAGCAGTATTTGAGTATCTGAGTGCAGCTTCATAGGCAGCAGAAGCTTTAGCCTTGCGTCCAGCAATTAAATTCAATTCAGCTAACTCATCTTTTGTTACTTGCTTTGCTTTAGTGAAGCTTTCCGCAGCTAGCGCATCTATTCCTAGATTTAATTGGTTGACAATATTAAAAATATTCAACTCCCTTTCTGTTTCTGTTATACTTTGCAAAAGCAAGAATCCAATTTTCAGATGGGTTGACTGTTTTTGGTCTTCAGCAATCAGAGAGTAAGCAGCTTGTTGGACGCGATCGTGGAGGAATTTATAATTAACAATCTGTGCATCTTGCTCCTTGTCGTGAATTGACTCTCCCACATAAAACTTATAAACTTCACTTTGTGGCAGAATCAACCCTGACTGCAAAGCTTTCCATAGAGATGTTGCCACTTCCGTTTGTGACCCAGCAGAGACAATCGCCAATGTATTTAAATCAAACTGATTCCCAATACAAGCTGCTAACTTCAAAATATCCTGAGTTATTGCAGGCAGTTTCTGCAATTGCAACGCCATAAACTCCACCACATCATCCGTCAGCGCCGCCTCCCGCACTCGAGCGATATCGCACTGCCACCCCCCGTAGCTCCCCCCTCGATCAGGGGGGGCTACGGGGGTAAAACTAATCAGCCCATCCTGATGCAGTGCTTTGAGAAACTGCGTAGCAAAAAATGGATTTCCCTGGGTTTTTTGCGCCACCAAATCAGTCAATGGTGTTGCCAAATCTGGAGTACAATTGAGGGTGTCAGCAATTAAATTATTGAGACTTTTTGAACTCAACGGTTCCAGAGTAATAGTATTCACAGTTGCCCCTGTTTTGACTACTGCATTCAGTGTCAGCATCAAGGGATGCGCTGCAAATACTTCATTATTTCGGTAAGCACCAATTACTAATAAATAGTTGGTTTTTGACTCGGACATCAGCATTTGCATTAACTGTAGCGAGGCGGAATCTGCCCACTGCAAGTCATCCAAAAACATCACCAGGGGATGTTCTTTGGCGGTAAATACTCGAATAAAGTTTTGGAACACCAAATTAAACCTATTCTGTGCCGCAGTTCCTGAAAGTTCGGTCGCAGGTGGTTGTTGACCAATAATTGTTTCTAGTTCGGGAATTACTTCAATGATAACTTGCCCGTTATCGCCCAGTGCTTGCAATATTTGAGTTTGCCATTTTTCTAACTTTTCGTCACTTTCGCTGAGCAATTGTCCCATTAAATCTCGAAAGGCTTGCACAAAAGCTGAAAACGGAATATTGCGGTTAAATTGGTCGAATTTGCCTTTGATGAAATAACCCCGTTGCCGCACAATTGGTTTGTGGACTTCGTTAACTACAACTGTTTTCCCAATCCCTGAAAAACCAGCTACTAACATCATTTCGATCCCCCTGTGTCCCCCCTTGGTAAGGGGGGATGCAACGCGCTCAAAGGCTTCGAGTAGGGTTTTTACTTCGGTTTCTCTCCCGTAGAGCTTCTCTGGTATGATGAAGCGATCGCACAAATCCCTCTGGGCTACTGCAAAAATTCCAATTTGACCACTTTCTTGTATTTGACGCAAACAAAATTCTAAATCAAATTTCAGCCCCAAAGCGCTCTGATAGCGGTCTTCAGCATTTTTTGCCATCAATTTGCTGACAATCTGGGAAAGTACCTGCGGGATTTCCGGCTTCATGGAATGCAGTGATGGCGGTTGCTTGGCAATATGAGAGTGCACCAATTCCATCGGATCGTTGGACTGAAACGGCAATTCTCCCGCCAGCAATTCATAGAAAGTCACGCCCAAAGAATAGAAATCAGTTCGATAGTCAATGCCGCGATTCATCCTGCCGGTTTGTTCCGGAGACAAATAACAGAGTGTCCCTTCGAGCACGTTAGGATTCATCAGAGTTTGAGTTTCCCTCGGCAGCAAAGATGCGATGCTAAAGTCAATTAGTTTGACTTGTTTTGTTTCTGGATTAATTAAAATATTGGCGGGTTTAATGTCTTTGTGAATGATGCGGTGGCGGCAGAGTATATCTAATGTACTGCTGATGTCGATCGCCATTTGCAGAAAATCCCTCAAATTCGGCGCAGTTTCCGCTTGTTCCCTCCATTCCTTCAGAGAGATTCCCCCGAAGTCTTCCATTACCAGCGCATAGCTGTTTTGATAAGTTTCTAAGCTGTATGTTTCGATGATTCCGGGTAAATTGAGGTTTTTGGCAATGGTATATTGATTGCGAAATTGCACGAGTTCGCTAAAACTGGGATACTCGCTCCGCAGGACTTTGATGGCTACTGGCTGTTTGTCGCTAGTACGGAAACCTCGATAAACTAGGGTGCGAGTTCCTGAGTAAATGCGATCGACAATTTCATAACCTGTCAATGTAAAATTTTGAGTTGTCATACTTTTATTATTCGCCTCATCTGTGGGCTATTTGTAGCTTAACAGAAGAAAATTGAATTTCCAACTCCAGTGATTGTTAAGTAAAATGAACATGACATAGATCGCTCAATGGTTGTGATTCATGTCACTAAAATAACCCCCTTCTTAAACTAATCAGATTCTATTTTCATGAAAAACTAAATAGCAGCATCCAGATTGGAATCGTGAATAATAAAGTAACGCAGCCAATACCGATCGCAGTTACGGTCAATTCGCGATCGAGATTAAAAACTTCAGCCAGCAAAGTAGTACCAAAAGCCGGAGGCATTGCCATTTGCAGCACCAGCGAAAGCCGCGGCGCGCCCGTAATGCCAACAAACGTTAAACCCGCGCCAAATACCAAGGGAATTAACAGCATTTTAATTGACAGACAACTCAAAACTTGTTTGAGATTGTGCAAAGAATTCAACTTGCTCAACTGCATCCCGATCGTAATCAAAGATAAACTAATTACAGCCCAAGCACCTGTTGTTAACAATCCTTCGATTAATGTCGGCAGTGGCAAGCTGCGCGAAACAAATCCCATACCCAGAGCCCACAGTGCCGGATTCTGCAAAATTGCTCGCAGGGGACTTAACCAATGCTGGTGTAGATTGCTGTTACCGCAGCCAGAGGCGATCGCAATTCCGAGTAAATTGATTGCCGTACCAGTACCCAGCAAGTCGTAAAACAACCCCCAAGCAAAGTGTTCCGGGCCCAACAAAGACAAGGTGATGGGAATTCCTAAAAAACCCGTATTACCAAACATCGCCGCTAATAAAAAACTGCCTTGAGTCGGCAAACTCCAGGCGGTTTTGGCTTCCGAGGTATTTTTGCCTGGATTAATAGTCTTGAGACGTTCCTCGCCCCAGCCGAAATTTATCACAATCCAAGCAAGTCCGCCACCCGCTAGAATTGCCGCGCAAGCTATCAGCGGCGCCAGCAAAATAGGGCCAGAAAAATTGGCGTGGCGGATAAAAGTAACAATGCTCAGCGGTGTGCCAAAAAAGAACAGAAACTTGGCTAAATATGTAGAATAGCTTCTCGGTAGCAGGCGGCCGAGAATGAATCCAAACGCTACCCATCCGATTAAATTTAGATAGAGTTTGAGCAGCGGATTTGCTAAATTTAGCATTATTGATTAAATATTTTAGGACTTGCACGCGCGGTCATAAACCGAGTTTTTACGAATACTAAATCTGTAGGGTGCGTCAGCAACAGAATATGATGACTGCTCAAAAAAATCGCCCCTGACGCACCCTACAGTAACTAAGGTACGTTGTTGGGCTTTAGCCCTCTTTATCTATAAGTCTAAAGAGGGCTAAAGCCCAACAACGTACCTCTCTCCCTACAATAACGATAATTTTGCCTCAACAGGCCTTGACACCGACAAAAGGGCGTGTCAAGATAGTGTTGAAGAATAAATCAACACAAGTGAAAAGTATGGCACGGCAAGCAAAACAATCATCTCAAATCAAAAGTTCCAGCAGCCAAGCAGCCTCGAATAATCGCACCAAATTTACCCTCTATAATTTTGCCGGAAATGAAAAGGCATTCTATTTAGTCGATCGCCTCAATCTCGAAAGAACACCAGGCGATATCCCCGAAAAATCCGTCGCCCACAGCATCATCATTATCGATCGCTCCGGCTCGATGTATTATGACTTAAAACCGCTGAAAGAGACCCTAGTCAAGCTTTTGACTTTAGACGAATACAACAATTACCAACTAATTGTCAGCCTCATTTCCTACGCTGACCATGGAGACGTAATTAGTCACTTTCAGCGAATTTCCATTCAAGAAGTTACGAAGATTGACTCTCAATACATCAAACAAATTAAAAATATCCAAACCGCTGGCTGTACCTGCATATCGCAGTCGATGCAGCTTGCTAAATCTCTCGTAAAAGCGGGAGAAGTGACAGCAATTAACTTGCACACAGACGGTTACGCAAATGACCCGAGTCCTAAGGCAGAAGCGGCAAAACTAGCGGAAATTTGTGACGAACTTAAGGACATGGATGTGTTTGCCAACACGATATCCTATGCGTCTGCTGATTTCAAACTGCTCTCGAAAATCGCCAACACTTTATCGGGAAATTGCATCCGCGCTGGCGAAGTCAAAATGGTTTATGATGCTCTCTACGACAGCACAAAACTATTAGGTGATTCCGTGGCGCCACCTTTGGAAGAACCGTTAATCAAGGAATATGATTATCAAGTTTTTGTTTCCAAAACTGGCAAAAAAATCAGCGGTTCATCGAGTACGCTGAAAATCTGCGGGTTGAAAGCAGATGATGCGGGACTGTTTTACAAGTATCAGCAAGTCACCAAAGATGAGTATGACAAATTAGAAGTTCCGGTTGCTCAAACTGATGAGTCGGTGTTTGCTTTTGCGAAAGCTAACCTCGCTGACGGCAATTTGAATACGGCGAAGTATGCGCTGGCGAGCACCTTCGATGCTACTTTGACGGAAAAACACGCGAAAGCTTTGACAAATGCTCAAATAGCCGAGTTTACGGAGGATTTGGAACGGGCTGTGTTTGCGCCTGATGTGTTGCAAAATCATCAAATTGGCGATCGGGTAAAAGTCAGCGATAAAATTTCCCTGCTGGAGTTGATCGAGATATTGGAGGAAAACAGCAACAGCATCATCATCAACTTAAAACACTTGCAAGAAAACTATCAGCGCAAAGGTTTGAAGCGAGTTGAAGGAAAGCGAGACGAAAACGGCAACCTTGTCAAGCCTTGGCTGAAAACAGAATTCTTAGATGGCGGCGAATACGTGCGAATGGGTTCATTTGCGATCAATCAAAATACCGCTACCATCAATATGCTGATTACCAGGAAAGTTAAACTGGTAAAAGTTGAGGATGGAAGTGCGATCGCAGAAGTGGCAGGAATTCTGGTGACAGACCTCAATACTTTCAACAATTATACCATTGTCAGCGACGGCGAAGTTAATATCAAGTCGCTGCGAACCAAAATCAGCAGCCAAGCAGTGTTTGATTTGCTCAAAAAATCCGGCGTGCTCGAACAAGACGGCTCGCCTGCGGGAGATTTTGACTTCCATTCGGAGTACGATCTTAACTTAGACAGTTTGCCGCTAGTGCCTTTTGACGGACGTTACGGCAGCCTTGACGGAGTGTTTGAGGAACTTGCTAACATTAAAATTCTCTCCAGCATCCTCTCGGCTCATTTGAAGGAAGCATCCGAGAGTTATACGGCTCAACAGTTGGAAGAGTTGAAACAGCACTATCTGTCAAAAAGCCTTTACCTCAACTTTCCGACGACGACGGAGTACACAGAGTTAAAAAGTGCGATCGCCAACGGTACAGTAGATTCGCGAGTCAGCTATAAAATCGACATCGGCAGCAAAAACATCCTCAACTTCGGCAAATTGCACTCAGCCAACAAGTTTCTCGATCGCCTGTATGAAGTTTACCACAAAAACACGGGCGAAAAGCTGGCAAAACCGACATTTGACATCACCTTAGACGAGCCTGTCGTCTTCGCACACAAAACAGTTTCATCCCGCACCAAAATCACCAAAGTTGACGACTTAATGAAACAAATTTTCGATGACTTTTTGGGCTTGGAAAATAACGGAATTGTCAGCGCTACCTTAGAAAAAGTTGGTGCAGACAGTTTGCTAAGCCTTCTGCAAGCAAAATGGCAGGAAGCAGATATCAAGCGAGACGAATTTGTCGCTGCTTTAGCTAGTGCAAACCAGCAACTAGAAGCTTATGCCGAAAAAGTGTACAGCGACAAAATTTCGCCGCTAGTTTTCTACATCGGTTCAACCGGACTTATTCCCGATGAAATGGAGGCCAAGGCGACAACTGCTGATGAAATGGGTGCTAAATACAGCAACTTGCAATTCTCTAAAGATGAGCAAGAAGGGATGTTTTTTGAAGTCGGCGATTGCATTATCAGCGTGTACGCTAAAAATGAGTATTTCACCGTAGGGAAGTAGGAATTAGGGTGGGCATTATTTGCCCACCTTGGTTAAATATGGCGGATTGAAATGAACCGCAAAGGCGCAGCGGCGGTGACCAGGAAATAGGTAGATGGGACAAGTGTTAGGTTGCCAAGACGAAAGGAGCGATCGCAAATCTTCTCTCATGGGAATTCTTCGGGTTCGTAACTTTCCTTTGGTGTTGCTTTTGCGAAATTTTATCCGATGGTATGATAGATATCCACGCTCTCTAAAAAAATAGTAGCTAAATTATCTGCAATTAGGTTACAATGATATTATGCAAATTCTCACACGGAGGGCAAGCCAATGACACAAACATTATCAATGTCTGTTCTCTATAAAAAACTCTCGGCGATCGGTTTCCCAAAACGTTTCGTTCAAGAAAAAGGCTTGCCCAGTTGGTGGAATGAAGAATTAGACAATAAACCCGTCGCCGTCCTAGAGGGCGCTGGTCATATTGCCCAACGTCTGCACCTAGACCTCAAAAGTCTTTTAGCTGAGAATCAGGCCCCTCAGTTTAAGCCCTTACTCCATACCAAGTTCAAGTACCATCAACAGGATAAAGCAGACGTACCTGAGGTTGCTCATCAACTTGCCTCACGGGTTGCGGAAGTGGTCGCTGATACTATAAAGCTCGAATTTAAACCCATCCCATCTGACCCTCATCAAGTCCGATCAGAGATTGTTGCCAAACATCCTCAAGTCACTTTGTACAGCTTGCTCGATTACTGTTGGGAACATGGTATCGCTGTTGTCTATTTTAAGAATTACCCTAAAAACACCCGAAAAATTACAGGCATGATCCAATGGCAATATGATTATCCCGTGATTGTCTTGAGTAATAGTCTTACTAACTCGGCATGGTTAGCTTTCGATCTTGCTCATGAACTGGGTCATCTTGCCCTTGGTCATATTAAAGTTAAAGAAGGTATTTTGATTGATGATGATATTAAGCAAGACTCTGACGATCGAGAAGAAATAGATAGCAATCAGTTTGCAGTTAAACTGCTAGTCAACAGTTTTGATAACTCCCTCGGCAATAAAAAGTTTAACAATGCACAAAACCTAAAAAATAAAATTTTTCAACTTCTTGAAAATGACTCTACCATCGATCCATCTGCATTAGCTTTAAATTATGGCTGGTATAATAAAAAATATTTTGCATTATCTATGAAATGTGTAAATTTAATTAATGCTCCTAAAGAAGGACAAAAAACTATTAACAAATTTTTAGAGCAGCATCTAAATTGGGATGAATTAGGTGACGATAATGCTGATTACTTAGACCAAATTTTAGGAGAATAGCTTTGTCTAGTTGTATCTATTGTATCGATAATGACATTGTCAAAAAGCTTGCTACATTCCAGCTATTCGATAATACTCTTAAATTATTTGATGCTAGTTATGAGCAAGTTAATATCCTAGAGACGGCAAAATATAAATTTGAAAAGGATTGGAAAAATTTTGAAGGAGGTAAACGTCAAAAAACAGAAGATCGTGTTATTAATTATAAACAAGTTCTTTACCTTACTAGAACTTTAGAAAACATATCTGAAGCCGATATTGACCAAGAAATTTTTATCCAGTTATCCAGTATTGAAAATATCGATCAAGGTGAAGCAATTCTCACAAGTCATGCTATCAAAGTTATTCAAGATGATAAATATGCTCAGATTTTTACTGGAGATAAAAGATTCATTAAAGCCTTAGCAAAAGTTAACTTACCTATCATTCAAGAGTCTCTAAATCATAAATTATGGTGTTTAGAACAACTTGTTCTCAGAAATATTGAAGCCGATGGCTTTGAGACTATTAAGGATCTCATTGTTCCTGTTCGAGAATGTGATAAAGCAATTAAAAATGTTTTTGGTTCAGGGCTTAAATCAACACCTGAGAACTCCCTAGATACCTTAAAAAAGTATATTGAGGAGTGTCGGGAGGAGGCAGGTAATCTACTAAATCCTTACAAGTAGATTTAAGTGTGACACTTAGCCTTAGTCCTAGCTTAAAACGGGATTTCCTCATCTTCATCTTCCACAGTCTTAGCCGTCATCCGCCAACTGGTAATATACTCAATTTGCACATCAATTGTGTTAATCGCATCCCCCAACTGCTTTTGAATGTATTGAGTCAGCGTCACCATAAAATCTAATTCAATTCCCGCAGATTGTACAAGTTTAGCCAAGCTAGCAAAATCTACCTTCAAAATCGAAGAACTAGATAACTTAAAATCAGGAGTATTGCTCTTATTTTGCACCAACATTGCTTTTTTAATCCGTTCTTTCAGATGCTCAACTTCCGAATCCAGCAACTTCCATTCCGGGAAAATTTCTTGATACCTTTTCCCCAATGCTGTTAAATCCTCACTCTCCGGTTCCGGCGCAATTTTATTAGTAGTAGATTTTCGCCGCTGCTGTACATTAGAATTCAACCGCCAACTAGCAATATCCTCAACTTGCAAAGATGGATGAGTGATGAGTTGTCCTAACTGTTTTTGAATTTCTTTTGTCAGCGTCACCGGAAAATTTAAATCAATTTGCTGAGTTTGTGTCAGTCTCGCCAGCGTCATAAAATTAACTTTCATCGTTATCGAACTGGAAAGCTGAAAACAAGAGCTATCTTTGAGCTTTTGCGCCATCATTCCTGCTTTAAATCGTTCTTTCACTTCAGCGATTTCTGCATCTAGTGGCTTCCACTGAGATTCTATTTGCTGATATTTTTTCCCCAAGGATATCAAGTTTTCCGTTGCGGGTTCGGGGTAAGATTGGGCAAGGATTTCTAGCAAGCGGCTGTGCACTTTAGCTAAATAAACCGCGTCCATCTTGGCATATTCTAGCTGCTTTTCAGTCAAGGGACGCTTTGCCCAATCGCCGCTTTGTTCTGTTTTATCTACATAAGTAATGCCGCAAAGTGTTTCGATTAAGGTTTTGAGTTGTCGGTTGGGTAAGGGCAGGATATAAGCTGGAATCTGTCTCGACATTTTTAATGTACAAGTGACATTTTTGGCATCGTCATTACCCAGAAATCTGATGTCATAGCTGGCGCTGTGGAAGACTTTTTCAATATTTGGATTTACCATGATTTGGTTGATGAAGTCTTTTGCCAATTCAGGTTGATCTAAGACATCTAGTATAAAAGTGGCATCTCCTGTCGCATCGGTGGAGTCTGCTAACACTTGAATTAGAGATAATTTGGGGTTCGATTTATAGTCTGCTATTTCTGTGTCAACCCACAGGATTTTAGCTTGCGAAAATTTAGCGATGAGTGCTTTGATGTCGTTTGCTGCTGTTAAATAAGGCATTTTTACAGACTTTTACTATTAACTTTATGCTTATATTATGCTATAGCAATTATTGTGTCAATTGTCAATGATTGAAGTGCCGCACATGGAATTGCACATTAGTGTCAACTTAAAGTCAGTCGTCAGACAAATTAGGTACGTTGTTGGGCTTTAGCCCTCTTTATAAGACTAGGAAAGAGGGCTAAAGCCCAACAACGTACCTTAAAAAGCAGTAAGGTGCACCGCAGCACACCCTACAAACTATTAACTTAGGACTCTTCTACCGCTTCCTCAGATTGCGCTTCTTCGATCGATTCCTCACCCGAAGCCGGCACCAAAGCCACAGCTACGATCGAATCATCCTCATCCAAGCGTTGCACCCGCACACCCGTTGCAGTACGCGATTGCGTGGAAATTGCACTCACAGCTTGACGGATAATAATACCTCGGTTGGTAATAATCATCAATTCGTCATCTGCGTTGACAATTCGCAGCGCTGCTACCTGATCCTTACCTTTCTTCGACTTGAATTTAGTAGCAGTCAATCCCTTGCCAGCACGTCTTTGGAGGCGGAATTGAGAAACAGGAACTCGCTTGCCGTAACCGTTGGTGGTGATGACCAAAACGCTAGGAACTTCGCTGCTAACGGCGGGAATTTCTTCGGCATCTTCGCCTTCAACTTCCTCAGCTTCCAGTTCTAATTCTTCGTCTTCCAATTCCACATCTTCAGCAATTTCGGCTCCTTCAAATTCCGATTCGCCCGTTTCTAAGAGAGCAACTTCTGTTCCTTCCAATTCTGAATCTTCTGTGTCAGCAATTTCGGCAACAATGGAACTTGGCAAGATGTCCATGCTGATCAACTCATCGCCCGATCGCAATTTCATTGATTTCACACCCCGAGTCGCGCGGCCAACCGGACGCAACTGCTCGTGATTGGTGCGGAAGTGAATCGCCATACCTTGGCGCGTACCGATGATAATGCTGTCACCAACTCTTGCTCTCCGCACCCAACGCAATTGATCGCCTTCTTCTAGAGAAATCGCGATTAATCCGTTAGTGCGGATATTGGCAAAAGCTGAAAGTGAAGTTTTCTTGATGTAGCCGCCGCGAGTTAGCATCACCAAGTATTCTTCGCTGGTGAATTCTGTAACTGACACCATAGAAGTGATTTTTTCTTCTATAGGAATCGGCAACAGTTGCACCACGGGAGTGCCGCGTGCCGTCCGGGAACAGACGGGAATTTGATAAGCTTTGAGAGAGTAAACTACGCCTCTGTCGCTAAAGAACAAAACGCTGTCGTGATCGCAACAGGAAAGGAAATGTTCTACTCCGTCATCTTCCTTCATTTTCGCGCCTGCTTTGCCGCGAGTAGCGCGACTTTGGGCCTCGAAAGTGCTGACAGGCATCCGCTTGATGTAGCCTTGCTCTGTGATCAGAATAATTGCTTGTTCGTTGGCAATTAAATCTCTTTCATCGATTTCTCCTTCGGCGTGTTCGATGACGCTGCGTCTGGGAGTGGCGATTTTAGTTTGAATTTCGACTGCTTCAACTTCAGCGATTTCTAAGATCCGTTCCCGGCGCGCTAAGATATCTTCTAAATCGGTGATTTTTATTCGCAGTTCTTCGTGTTCTTGCTGGATTTTTTGTGCTTCCAATGCTGTCAAACGCCGAAGCTGCATTTGCAGAATTGCGTCGGATTGCTGTTCGGAAAGACCGTAATTATCCATCAATTCTTGTTTGGCAGCGGCCGAGTCGGCAGCGGCGCGAATTAGGTGAATAATGGCATCTAAATTGTCTAGGGCAATTAATAAGCCTTGCAGGAGATGGTCGCGTTCTTCTGCTTTGCGGAGTTCGTATTGAGTCCGGCGAGTAATTGTCTCAATGCGGAAGTCTAGGAAGACATTGAGGAATTGTGAGAGCGTCAGTAGTTGGGGTTCCCCGTTTACTAGCGCTAACATATTGGCTCCAAAATTTGATTGGAGCGGTGTTTGTTTGTAGAGGTTGTTGAGGACGACGCGGGGATAGGCGTCGCGTTTGAGTTCGATCACGATCCGCATTCCGTCTCTATCGCTTTCGTCGCGAATGTCGGAAATCCCATCTAATCTTTTGTCGTTTACCAGTTCGGCAATTTTCTCAATTAACGCTGCCTTGTTTGTTTGGTAAGGCAATTCGGTGATAATAATTGCTTCTTTGTCGGGGCGGCCGGCGTGTTCGATGGTTTCAATGCCGGCGACTCCGCGCATTGTAATCGAGCCGCGCCCGGTGGTGTAAGCATCGCGAATGCCGCCTCTGCCGAGAATTTGCCCGCCGGTGGGAAAGTCTGGGCCGGGGATGTACTGCATCAATTCCAGGTCAGTAATTCCTGGATTGTGGATTAGCGCTACCAAACCGTCAATTATTTCGCCCAAGTTGTGCGGCGGAATGTTGGTTGCCATCCCGACGGCAATCCCGGAGGAACCGTTGAGCAAAATTTGGGGGATGCGTGCGGGGAGTACGAGGGGTTCTTGTTGGGAACCGTCGAAGTTGTCGCCGAAATCTACTGTTTCGCAGTCGATGTCGCGCAGCATGGAGTCGCTAGTCAGGGCTGTGAGGCGACATTCGGTGTACCGCATGGCAGCGGGCGGGTCGTTGTCAACGGAGCCAAAGTTGCCGTGGCCGTTGATCAGGCGTTCGCGCATGGAGAAATCTTGAGCCATCCGCACCAGGGCGTCGTAAACTGCTGTATCTCCGTGCGGGTGATACTTGCCCAGCACCTCCCCGACGACGCGGGCGCATTTGCGGAATGGTCGATCGGGAGTCAAGCCCAATTCGTTCATGGCGTAGAGAATGCGTCGGTGAACGGGCTTGAGACCGTCCCTAGCATCTGGTAGCGCCCGACCGACTATGACGCTCATGGCGTATTCCAAGTACGATCGGGACATCTCACCACCCAGATCCGTCGGGATTATCCGCGACTCAGAGATACTCATAGGTTGAAAAACTCCGCTAAAACTTTAAATTTGACCGCTATAAATCCCAAAAATGCGATAAAATCGATCTGGATTCAGTTGAGCTGCCAAATATTGCAAATTACTCCTAAAATTATATCACAATTTGCCCTTAACTTTATGGGAAAGTTGGCAGAAAAATTAAGGGACGAAACAAGGGAAATTCGTAAGGAAAGCAGTTGGTGATTTAGTCATCAATTGGCAAAAGCTAGAAAGGTTTTTTTAGGCGGTCGGGTTTCATGCTTTGGTGAGTTTTTTTGAGGGCTATATAAAAAATCAAAATGGTGGCCCGATCGCAATTTTAATTTCACAAAACCGAAGGCTTTCTTAAAGCAAACTAAAAATCTAAAATCCAAAATCTAAAATCTAAAATCAGCCGATGCTACCCGTCATCTATTCCGAAGATTTTTTGCTGCACAAGACTGGAATGCTTCACCCAGAGCGACCAGAACGTTTGACGGCGATCGTCAAGGCTCTGAAAGCTGCTCCCTGGGCCGATCGCCTTGAGTGGCAACTGCCGACGCCAGTGGCGCAGCGCGAACTAGAACTGTTGTCAGCAATCAAAAAAGTTCACGCGCCAAGATACATCAAAGAAGTCGAACATTTGGCTAATCGTGGAGGCGGCTACCTCGACGGTGACACGCCGATTTCTGCTGAAAGCTACGACGTAGCGCTGCTGGCTGTGAGTGCTTGGCTTGATGGAGTCGATCGAGTTTTAGCAACCAACGAACCAGCTTTTACGATCGCCAGGCCACCGGGACACCACGCCGAAAACAGCCGTGCGATGGGATTTTGCTTGTTTTCCAACGCTGCGATCGCAGCTCGCTATGCCCTAGAACAGCCGGCAATCAACCGCGTCGCCATCCTAGACTGGGACGTACACCACGGCAACGGAACTCAATCTTTGGTAGAAAACAGCAGGCAAATTGCCTACTGTTCCCTGCACCAATCTCCTTGCTATCCGGGAACCGGAGATGCTGACGAGCAAGGCGCCTACAACAACGTGCTGAATATTCCCCTGTATCCGGGTGGCGGCATAGCTGAATACCTGAGCGCCTTTGAATCTCTTGTCGTACCGTTTTTGTCAAATTTTGAACCGGATTTGTTGATTGTCAGCGCCGGTTACGACGCAATAGCCTCGGATCCGCTGGCTAGCATGAATCTGGCGCCGTCAGATTTCGGTACTTTCACGGGATATTGCCTGCAAATCACCCGTCGCATCGCCTTCGGTTTGGAGGGCGGTTACGCGCTGCAAGAGTTGGCCGAGTCGGTTGTAGCGACTATTGACCGGTGCCTCAATTAGCTGCAAAATTGGCAGGTGGGATTAGGAGGGGATTGATATCGTGTCCGGTCAATTGACCGCAATAAGTAGGGTTCGTAGTGTGGACTTTAGTCCGCATCAATTTCTGCGGACTAAAGTCCACACTACGAACGGTCGATCGGCCTTCTGCCCTCGAACCTCTCCCCTCTGCCTTCTGCCCTCGATCAACTGTCAACTGTCAACTGTCAACATTTGTGACAAGCATCACGAATTTAAAAGATCCGAGTCACTGAGCGTCTAAGTCTCGGTCACAAATTTTTAGCCTATAAATCACACCGTGTCAATGTTTTCGATCGCAGGAATCGGCGATCGGACAGAGCATAATAGGACTAGGATCAGCCTGTAATATTTTAATATCTCTCAATCAACTAGGAGGTTTATCATGTCCGTTTCCCAAATGACGCTCGAAGAATTATTTGGTCAGGTCATGTTCTCTAGTGTCGTGACTCGCCACGACCGGAGACAGCTAAGATCCGCACTCTTAGAAAGAACCCTGAATGAAGATGAGTATGCCATCATCAACCGACTGCTGTACAATGTGCGTCGCGGTTGGGTGAAAATTGTCGATTAAAGACCCAGCACCCAACCCCCGAGCGAGAAAGAAGTTCATAGCCTTTTCAATTTTCGCTTAAAGAATTGGTAATGACTGATGATTATCGGGGTATAGAACATGGGCCTAAAGTTACATTCTTTTGCAAACTGGATAAAATTAGAACTTGCCACTTAGGGAAGTTTTCCGTGTTTTTAAGCGACAGTTTAATGTTTGGAGATCGGTGTTAATGATTCTAATTGCGATCGACATCCGCCTAGAAGTAGAGATAATTATAAAATAACAGGTTTCGGGTGCATCTCTACTTGTTTAAAAAATATGAGTTTTGAGTTGCTAACTTCCAAGTTAGAATTAACTCAAAACTCATACTTGTTTGGAGGTAATAGAAGAAGGAAGTTCGGCAACGGATTTTGTAAGGGATGTAACGGATAAACTGTTAGTCATTTAAATTTATGGTTTGAACCCTTTACAGCATGAGGTCTGAGCCACAAATAGTGCACTTTGAATGTCGAACAGCTTATCAGTAAGAGGGTAGAAGGTAGAGTGGAGATGGAATCGAACCTAATGTTTTTAGTAGTAATTAAGAACATCTTAACCATCCAAGGCGGTTGCTAGAAAAGTTGATATTTGAGACTAGAAAAGACTGAGGGTGCTGGGGGTTGGGAACCGCGATCGAGTTGAAAAGTTTTAAACTGCGATCGAAAATCAAAACAATCAGCAGTTTCGGGTTGAGTCGGAATGTGCGATCGCCACAAGCACAGGAAGTCGGAACGTGCGATCGCCCATTCCGGCAAATTAAGCCCAGAAGTGTCAAAATATTAACAACCAGTTCATCCTTAAAATATATGGCTCCCGCCGTTTTAATTGAAAATCTTCAGAAACGCTACGGCACTGTAGAAGCCGTTAAAGATGTTTCCTTCAAGGTAGAACCGGGGGAAATATTTGGTTTGCTAGGCCCCAACGGTGCAGGCAAAACCACAACCCTGCGGGTACTATGTACATTGAGTGCGCCAGATAGCGGACGTATTGAAGTATCTGGCATTTCAGCAGTCAGCCAGCCGAGAATGGCGAGACAGAAACTCGGCTACGTCGCCCAAGAAGTCGCTCTCGATAAGGTGTTGACAGGGCGCGAACTCCTGCAACTGCAAGCGGCGCTTTACCATTTGCCGCGCAAGACTATTAAAGGGCGGATTGACAAAATGGTGCAACTCCTCGGTTTGGAGGAGTGGGAAAATAAAAAAACGGGCACCTATTCCGGGGGTATCCGCAAGCGCCTCGACTTAGCTGCTGGATTGCTGCACCAGCCGGATGTTTTGGTGTTGGATGAACCGACTGTCGGGCTCGATATTGAAAGTCGGGTGGTGGTGTGGGATTTCCTGCGGCGCTTGCGGGATGAGGGTACGACGGTTTTGATTACGAGTCATTATCTCGAAGAAGTGGATGCTTTAGCCGATCGCGTGGCGATTATTGACAAAGGTACGGTGATTGCTGAGGGGACGCCGGAGGAGTTGAAAAATCGGGTTGGGGGCGATCGGGTGACTTTGCGGATTCGGGAGTTTTCGCCGATCGCAGAAGCCGAAACAGCCAAAACTCTGATGGAATCTCTGCCTTTCGTGCAGGAAGTGATTGTCAACGCCGCCCAAGGAAATTCTCTAAATTTAGTAGTAACACCGCAAAGCGACGCGCTGGTGACAATTCAGCAAGCTTTAAAAAATGCGGGATTGCCTACTTTTGGGATTGCTCAATCTCGTCCGAGTTTGGATGATGTTTATTTGGCGGCGACTGGTAAAACTTTGTTGGATGCGGAGTTGGCCGCTGCTAGCAACCGGGATTTGAAGGCTGAACAAAAGGCTTCGATGCGATCGTAATTTGAAGGAAGGGAAAAGTTCGTCAGAAACAGGCAAGATGCCTGTTCCACAAAGAGTAAATTTTATTGTGGAACAGGCAAGATGCCTGTTCATACAAGATGCCTGTTGTACAAAGAGTGATTTTATTGTGGAACAGGCATCTTGCCTGTTCATAAACAAGTATTCTGGCGGTTTCAATCGCGTCTTGTCAAACAAAGTCTGGCATCGCAGACAAGCCAGATAAACAGATATTTAAGCTGAATTTGATATCATACATCCAACACTTGCTCTGCTGTCAGTGCTAATTCTGGGAAAGTTCGGGATATAATTCGCTCATTCCCTCGGTAAGCACTCATTTGATAAACCCCATTTTCATCAAGTAGATAAACAAAAACAGTCGGTTCTTTCGGATTCCCCAAATAGTTTCTGCTACCCAAAGCCAAATAATCGACAATCCAATATTCAGCGATTCCCAGCCGCTGATATTCATCCAGCTTGTCGATATAATCATCTTCCCAATTTGTTGAGACAACTTCGACAACTAATTGTGGGGGATCAGTTAGGGCTGAGGGGGCGAAAGGCTCCGATTCCCAGAGGGTTTTGTCTACTACAGTAAGATCGGGATGGCGGCCTTGTTCTTGACCATTTGAGGTGAAAGTCCTGACTACAATTCTGCCAGATACCCTATAATTCAGGTTGAGGCGTTTCACCTGGTCATGAAACGTATTTTCAATAAAATCAGCTACATTTTCGTGCAGTCTGATTGTTGATAAGATTTTGACAATTTCTCCATTAACAAGTTCATAGCGTCCATCTTCATCTGGAAGTTGCTTGATGAATCGATCGAAGGTGAGCATTTGTTTATGTTTGGTAGGAATTGCGGTCATATTTGGCTCTAATTTAACTAGATTAGAACTTACGATGGTGGCCCAGAAACCGGGTTTTTTTCCCGAAAGATGCGTTACACAACGTAAATTTGGTAAAAAACCCGGTTTCTTTAATCGCAGCGCGTTCAGAATTGCTTTACATAGTTCGACTTATGAATCTTAATATGTACTATGTTACTGTTTCATCCATTGTTTCCAGTCTGGTGGAGCGGAAGCAGTAGTTCCAATTCTCGTTAAGTCAACACAGCTTTGATAAGCATTATTCTGCCAACAGATTTCTATATACTTCTTAACACTATTTTGAGAAAATATCATGGTTCTGGGTCTGTATATTCCCCAATCCCTTCGATTGTCTGGCTTATCTAAAATCAGGTTAAACTTAAACTCGTTTATGGAAAATTCAACTTTCTTTAATTCACTTGCTCCAGTCAATGGTTCTACAGAAATTGATTTAAATTGACTGATAGTTTTATCTTCTGGAACTTTAAAGTATATTCCCCAATATTCTGGCCAAAAATGATTGTTATAAAGAAGATCAACCCATTCTTTTTTAAATTGAACGTCATGTTTCTTACCCTGTATGGCTAGTTGGCTTGAGGCTACCATAGCACAAACTGTTTTAAGCATCCACTTTTCAATGTCTTCACCAGAAAATACTGCCAGTTCTTCCTTTGGATTGTCTCTGTTAAAGTTTTCATCAAAATCTAGAATAGTTCTAAAAAATCTTCCCATCTGAGCATCTAGACCAGATAATGCTTGATTGTGATTTTCACACAAAATATTAGAAGCAAGACTTTCAGTCGGTAAGAGTTTCCAAGTTTCAGGCTCAATCCAAGGGAAACCAGTAATTTTAACCTTCCTCTCGTGTACAAACTCTTTCAAAATATTATGTGAAATATAATGTTCTCTAGAAATTTTTGTGCTGCATTTATTAGTTGAAGACGCATAACACTTATTGTGTGCATAATCTACACCAATATCTTTTACCCGAACAGGAGTCGGAGCTTTATTCCACTTTCCCTTACTAATCCAGCAGCAAAACTTTGCTTTTTTTCCACTCTGGCAAGGGCATAAATCGTATGGTTTAAAATTTTCTCTAATGCTCATTGACGACGACTCAGTTTTTTTTACAAGAGTGAATTGTGAGTTAACAAGATTTTTTTAACCAATTTTTGATGGTTTTGCTATCTAGCATAACACTATTATAGCCAGAGCGATCGCCCTTGATAAGTAACTACTGATACTCTACTACAGCCGCGATCGCCCTGGCAATTTCGTCCATATCAGTAGTCGTAAGTTCTCCGATTTTCCGAATGAACCTTTGTACATCCATACCGCGCAATTGCAACACATCTACTGCGGAAACTTTCGTTAAACCATTAGCAATATCTGGGTCAATCTTAACGTGCCAGATATTGCCAGCATAATATTCTTTCCAATCAGTGATAGGTGCAGCCAATTTCAGTGGTAACTTGCCAACACTATCAGAACTTACCACTACAGCCGGACGGATTTTTTTTATTTCTGCTCCCACTGTCGGGTCAAAATTAGCCAACCAAATATCACCCCGTTTAGTAAAAAGAGAGTTAGTAGTCAATTAAATCTCCTGCTTCTAATTCTTGCCATTGTCTATCTTCCTGGTAATGTTGCAACATTACCTCAGCTTGTTTTGCGAGAATGTTTCGCCTCTCTTCTAGCGACAATTGCATAAATTCTCGGCGACTGGGGTAGTTGGCTATTGTTGGTATTTCTAAAGCTATATCAATATCTAATGGCTGTGCTTTTCCTTCGGAAATTTCCTGTTTGGCACGTTTTGCAGCCCTAATCAGCGATTCTTGTGTGTTCTGAAAAGAGAAATTCCACTGTTCTTCATCCCTTAAATCTTCAAGATATTCTCGCAAATGTTCAACCACTCGGTCTTGAAGAGTTTCTGGCAAAGATTCCATGATTTTGACCAAAGTTGCGATCGCACTTGATGACATCAGCCAATCCTCCTACTAACTCAAGTTTTTATTTAGCATATTTGATGAGCTTATTCTCAATTTTAGTTCGATCGCCCGCCCCACACCACCAATACCCCCAGACTTGCTACCCTAAAGATAGTGAGATTTAATCAACAAGCAATTATGAGCGGTACTGTTACATCCCCCAACAACCTCAACCAGCAGCGACCACTCGCCACGCCATCCGCTGACACTTCGAGTTCCCTGCTGGCCGACTTTATTCAAGAAACACTCGCCCTAACCAAGCGCCTGTTTATTCAATTGCAGCGCCGCCCCTCGACGCTAGTTGCAGGCATTATTCAGCCGCTGATGTGGTTGGTTTTGTTCGGCGCGCTGTTTAAAAATGCACCAGCCGGCTTGTTCGGCGAAAGCCAGAATTACGGACAATTTCTCGGCGCTGGTGTAATTGTTTTTACTGCCTTTGCAGGCGCGCTGAATGCCGGTTTGCCGATTATGTTCGATCGCGAATTCGGATTTCTCAACCGCCTCTTAGTCGCGCCCCTGGCTTCGAGATTTTCCATAGTCCTCGCTTCGGCTATTTTCATAGTCACCCTCAGCTTCATCCAAACTGGCACAATCGTTACGGCGGGAGCCTTTTTGGGTTCTGGATTGCCCGGAATTGCTGGACTCGGCGCGATCGCCCTCATAGTCCTGCTGCTAGTTTTGGGAGTCACCGGCCTCAGTCTCGGTTTAGCCTTTGCTCTTCCCGGTCACGTAGAATTAATCGCAGTGATTTTTGTTACTAACTTGCCGCTGTTATTTGCCAGCACAGCCCTCGCGCCGCTGTCATTTATGCCAGACTGGCTGCAAGTTGTCGTCACTCTCAATCCTCTGAGTTATGCGATCGAACCCATCCGCTATTTGTACCTCCACAGCGATTGGTCGCTAGCTAGCGTCGTCATGCAAGCTCCTTGGGGTACTGTCACCTTTGGAGGAGCGCTATTAGTGCTGCTGGCGTTTGATTTGGTGGCGCTCCTCAGCATTCAACCGCTGCTGCGCCGTCGGTTTGCTTAGATCCCACGGCGGTTGAAACCGCGTCTACAAAAACCAAGCACGGCGGTTGAAACCGCGTCTACAAAAACCCCAGGACGCCTCCGCGGACTGAAAAAAATAACGTAATTTCAACTAATCTTCTTCAACCCGCTCCCGTCGGGTTTTGTCTATGTAGACGCGGTTTCAACCGCCGTCTTCGTTTATTAGCTGTCAGTCAGAATATTGTTGAGATACAATTGTTTTTTTGAAAGTAGAACTAATCAATCATGAACAGCAAAACTTCTAAATCGGGCAAATTGATGGTGCGGATTGCTGCAAGCGCGATCGCCACCTGTGCTCTTTTGTCACCTCAAGCAACCTTCGCTCAAGCCAGCAGTTTAACTACTTCCCCCCAACCCCTCCAAGACTTTCAAACTAAAGACAACACCGACCCTTTTTCCGGCCGCAGCACCGGAGGCGGAATATTTGATTTAATTCACAGATCCAGACTCGGAGGTGGCCGCAGCATCGAAGAATTCAATACTGAACAGCGCCAAAATTTGAACGACGCCGCCGCCGATTTTCGCAACAAACAGCGCCAAATGCTCGAAAAACAAGCAGCACCAGCACCGGGGGCGATCGCACCTACAGAAATTACCGCCCCCGCCCCTTAAATAGCGGTTTGTAGTCAGGACTTTAGTCCGAATTGACAGGTTTGTAGTCAGGACTTTAGTCCGAATTGACAGGTTTGTAGTCAGGACTTTAGTAACAATTAGTAGGGTGCGTCAGAGGCAAGCCCTAATTATTTCGCACACATCCTCAATCTGACGCACCCTACAAGTCCATTGAATCGTGACAATTGCATCCAAGACTGCTTTTTTTAGTTAACAAACCCCCCAAACACCGCCATACCGTAGTATTTCCAAGGAACTGCCACAGTCTCAAATCCAGCATTTGCCAGCATTTCCAACTGTGCCGCAACTGTCGCTAGGCGATCGGGATTAGAATAGCCGTAAGACACACTCGTCCCCACACCAGCACGAATTGTGGCTAAAGTTTCCCCCTGACTTAGCGCCCAATCTTCTCGCGCCGCTTGATAAATATCTTTGATTGCTGCTGATTCTGCCAAAACAGGATCGGCATTCCAAAAACAGCCACCAGCATTTAAACTTTCGCGAATCCGTTGAAACAATTTCAGCTTCATTTCGTCCTCAAGATGGTGAATTGCCAGAGATGAAATAGCAGCATTAAACTTATCCCCCAAACCTAAAACATTTGGATTGTTCGCCCATTCTCCAAAATCCAATTCTATGCCAGTCCACCGGGCTGCGTATCCTGCCGACTCTATCTTAGCGCGGGCAAAATCAAGCATTCGCGGCGAATAGTCCACAGCAACTATTGACGCAGACGGGTAGCATTGCAGAACTTTTAAACTCAGTTCCCCCGTACCGCAGCCGAGTTCTAAAATGCGGTGGTTGTTGCTAGCAATGCAGCCAACTAATACATCCAGCATTTCGTCATATTTAGGTAAAAGTCGCCGAATGCCCGTATCAAAATCCGCAGTGTTGACAAAAACTTCTCCCGGAAAAATTTCGTTGCGTGCAGGTGAGACAGTAGAGTCAGAATTCACGATCGCCAATTAGAGACTACAATCGCTATCCTAACCGAAATAGAGCAAAAAGTGCATGAAGTAGGGAAACGGCACGGCGCCGTGTGCTTACCGATATTTTATTTCATTTAGATTAAAAAATATATAAAGTTATGCGTACTGTTACGGACAAGGGAAACACTCGCGGCAAACAAGAATTAACCATCCCTTGCACTATCGAGTCTTGCTTTACAGCAAAACACTCTGAAAAAGCAGTGTTATGTTAGTAGTGCATAAAATTAAATCAATATCGAACCTCACATTTGAGGATAGCATGAACAAATTGATTTATCGCAGTCGAGCTGCCATCAGCCAATTAATTTACAAGCGAATTCTGCTTCTGGTGACAATTTTATTTTGTGTAGGCGTAGGAGTAGCGATGGCAAATATGTCTCGTCTTTCCTCTACCCTAATACAAGCCCAAGCCCTCCAAAATGCTACACTTTACGCCCAAGCTATTAAAGAAGCCCGCACCCTTTACAGTTCTGATGTTATCAGTCCTCTCAACACGAAGAAAGCAATTAACTTTACCCACGACTACAACCCAACACCAACAAAAGTAACAGTTCCCGTACCTGCCACATTCTTAATAGAACTCGGCAAGCATATCACCGACAAAAATCCCGAAGTATCAGTTCGTCTATACAGCGACTACCCGTTTCCCTGGCGGCGAGAAGAAGGCGGAGCCCGAGACGATTTTGAACGTCAAGCTATTACCTATTTAATGCAAAATCCAACCGGACAATTTTTCCGCACTGAGGATTTTCGCGGTAAGCCCGCATTTCGATATGCCCAGGCAGATCGTCTCCTTCCTAGTTGCGTTAACTGTCACAACACTAACCGCGATAGTCCTAAAAAAGACTGGAAAGTGGGAGATGTGCGCGGGATATTAGAAATTACTCAACCTCTAGAAACTATCACTCAAACAACTAGAACCGGACTGAAAGACCTGTTTTTACTGTTAGCAGGACTTTCAATTTTAGGCATCGCAGGATTAACTTTAGCTCTCAGCAGGTTGCGCCAAAATGCTAAACAATTAGAACAGCGCGTCAGGGAACGCACGGCACAATTGCAAGAAACTAATGTAGAATTGTTGAAAGAACAAGAAAAAAGCGATCGCCTGCTGCTCAATATTTTACCCGAATCCATTGCTGCTAGGTTAAAAGACGGTCAAAATAGTATTGCTGACGGCTTCGCCGAAGTGACTATTTTGTTTGCGGATATAGTCGGCTTTACCGTGCTTTCAGCCCAAATATCTCCCGAAGAATTGCTTGTTTTTCTCAACGAGATTTTTTCAGCCTTCGATAATTTGACAGAAAAGTACGGCTTGGAAAAAATCAAAACAATAGGAGATGCTTACATGGTAGTGGGAGGTTTGCCAAATCCCAGCACCAACCACGCCGAAAGCATTGCCGAAATGGCCTTAGATATGCAGGAGGAATTAGCCAAATTTAATGTCAAACATCATTCAGGAATTAACATTCGGATCGGCATCAATACCGGGCCTGCAATTGCGGGAGTTATTGGCACCAAAAAATTTATTTACGACCTCTGGGGCGATGCCGTAAATACAGCAGCCCGCATGGAATCCCACGGAATTGCAGGCGCGATTCAAGTCACAAAATCAACTTACGATATCTTGCAAAATAAGTATCTGTTTGAAGACAGAGGAATTATCCAGGTCAAAGGCAAGGGTGATATGAATACTTATTTGCTTGTATCCCGATTAGTTAGTGTAGTTTCGGTTTAATTTGTTTATTATATTATTAAGGAGCTAGCCAATACGCTTGGGATCGGAAGACCGGGCGGTTGAAACCGCTTCTACACAAAAAAACCCGCCTCCGCAGGTTGAAGAGCGGGCGGTTAAAATTACGCTATCTTCTTTCTTCAGTCCGCGGAGGCGGACTTCGTTTGTGTAGGCGCGGTTTCAACCGCCGTCCTATCTTGGTTGAAAAACCCAAAATTTATTACAAGAAACCCAGTTTCTTTTCCTATGTCCTAAATTAGCCCTTTGCAGAAGACTAAATTTTATGTCAGTGCACATTTTATCATTCTTGGAGTTTTTCAAATCTCGCTTGTCTAGACAAATAGCTTTGTGGGTGTTTGCTAGTATTCTTGTGATAGAGGGAATTATTTTAGTTCCCTCTTATTTTCGGCGCGAAAATGAACTTTTAAATCAACTGGAACAGGTATCTCACGCGACTGTTGAGGCTCTAGAGGTTTTGCTAAAACAAGATATTTACGATCGTACTGTCTTTGAAGAAGAAGTCAAAAATATTACCAAGGATTCTCAAGTAGTATTAGGACTATCTATTTACCAATTTAACGACCAGCTAATATATCAACTTGGTGAAGCACCCAAAATTGATTTGGATGAACTAAAACTTGCTCGTATAATTCGCCAGAAAACTTTCGATGGCAAGCGCTACGATATTGCTTGGACAGAGCGACATTTGGGAGGAGATTATACGTTAATTGTTCGGCATGATGCTTCTACTGTTCAACCAGAACTATACGCATTTATAGGGCGAATTGCTATTCTAGTCATCATTATATCAGCCTTTGTCACTTCTGTAACTATGCTATTTTTAGGGGTGACAGTAATTGCACCAATCTTGAGATTGCGCGATGATTTGATCGCTGCGGGAGTAGCTTTGAGCAAAGATCGAGAAAAACCTGATTTCTACTCTCTCTCTGTCAAGCGCGATGACGAGTTGGGAGAAGTTATGGTGGCATTCAATCAAATGTTTCAACGAGTTTACAAGGAAATCGCACAGCGGAAAAAAGCTGAGGAAATATTGCGCGCCGAACAAGAAAAGTCGGAACGTTTACTGCTAAATATTTTACCCGAAATGATTGCCGATCGCCTAAAACAAGGTCAGATAAATATCGCAGATGGATTTGCTGAGGTGACGGTGCTGTTTGCGGACATTGTGGGCTTTACCGAAATATCCTCCCGCACGTCTCCAGCAGAATTAGTCGAACTGCTGAACAAAATATTTTCAGCTTTCGATTGCTTAAGCGAGAAATATGGCTTGGAAAAGATTAAGACAATCGGCGACAATTATATGGTAGCAGGCGGTTTGCCACTTCCATCTACAAATCATGCAGAATGTATTGCCGAAATGGCGATGGAAATGCAGCAAGAAATTATGAAATTTCGCGACGAATCCGATATACCTCTCAGTATCCGCATTGGAATTAATAGCGGGCCTGTGGTAGCCGGTGTCATCGGTACTAAAAAGTTTATTTACGACTTGTGGGGAGATGCTGTAAATACAGCAAGCCGCATGGAATCCCAGGGACTCCCTGGTAAAATTCAGGTTAGCGGCTCAACTTATGAATTGCTGCGCGATCGGTATGTGTTGGAAAAACGCGGTAAAATCAATGTTAAAGGAAAAGGAGCAATGACGACTTATTTGCTGATTGGCAGAAAAAATTTAACTGACAAATTCAACTATCGCCCGGGAATACCTGATCTGGCGGTAGACGTTTCAGCGCCGCCGCCCCCAACACTAAACTAGATTTTTTTAACGAACCGCGAAGGCGCAAAGGACACGAAGAAAGGAAGAAAAGAGAAGAAGAAAGAAGAGAAGATAAAGGGTTCACAATTGAGTTACAATTGCTTTAAAATGCAGGTTGATATTAGTGGCAGGGGTAAAAATGACTGCGAAGCAGGAACATAATTCTTCAACTTCACCAATTTGGCAGCCCTTCACGCAAATGAAAACTGCTCCGGCGCCGCTGAAGGTAATTAGCGGGAAAGGATCGATGCTGGAATTAGAAGATGGGCGGCAAATTCTTGACTGTATTTCTAGTTGGTGGGTGACGATTCACGGGCACAGTCATCCGGTTCTGGCTGAGGTTCTTTACGAACAAGCCAAAAAGTTAGAACACGTAATCTTTGCGGGATTTACTCACGAACCTGCACAGAAACTTGCTGACAAGTTGATAACTCATACGCCTGATTCTTTGACGCGGATTTTCTTTTCTGATAATGGTTCGACTGCTGTTGAAGTTGCTCTGAAAATGGCGTTTCAATATTGGCTAAATCTCGGAGAAACTAACCGCACTAGCTTTATTGGTTTTGAGGGAGGTTATCACGGCGATACTGTGGGCGCGATGTCTGCGGGTAGAAGTTCGCTGTGGTGGGAACCTTTTGCGCCTTTAATGTTTGCTGGGGATGTTGTGCCTTTTCCTGCGACTTTTGATGGCGATGAGGAGGTGGAAAGCAAGGAGGCGGCGAGTTTGGAGAAACTTGAGTCTTTGTTGAAGCATGGGAAGGGGTATGCGGGAATTTTTATTGAACCTTTGGTGCAAGGTTCTGCGGGTATGCGAATGTGCCGCCCTGAGTTTTTGCGGGCGATCGCACAAATGGCCCGCCAGTTTAATGTATTGTTGATTTACGATGAGGTGATGACGGGTTTTGGGCGCACGGGCGAACTGTTTGCCTCTGTTAAATCTGCAACTGTACCGGATATCCTGTGTTTGTCTAAGGGATTGTCTGGCGGCTGTTTGCCAATTGCTGTCACAATGGCATCGGAGCATATTTATCAAGCTTTTTGGCGAGATGAATCGGACAAAGCTTTTTATCACGGTCATTCTTATACCGGAAATCCCTTAGCTTGTGCGGTGAGTGTAGCATCTCTGGAGCTTTTGGATCAAAACCCAAATGCCTATCAAGGAATGGAAAAACTGCACCAAAAATACCTGAATCAATGGCTGATAGATCATCCTAAACTCGAACGGATTCGGACTTGCGGCACGATTGCAGCAATGGATGTGAAAACGGAAAGCGTTTCCGGTTATTTTAATGACATCGCCCCTGTATTGAAAGCAAGATTTCTAGAAGCGGGGTTTTTGCTCCGCCCCTTGGGAAATACGCTTTACTTGATGCCTCCCTATTGCATTTCTCCTGATGAACTAGAATCGATTTATCGGGTAATTCGTCAGGTTTTGGATTCTCTGTAAACTCTTTAATTTTAGTAATGAATTTACCCAATTGGAACGATTTGGCTGATGACTCGCTGGCGGGGAAATGTCTCTCTCGCGAGCAATCTTTGGCTGTATTGCGCGCGCCGGATGAGGTTTTGCTGGAACAATTAAACGCAGCTTATCGGGTACGCCGCCACTACTGGGGAAACCGCGTCAGGTTGCACTATTTGTTAAACGCTCAAAGCGGGCTTTGTCCTGAAGATTGCCATTATTGTTCTCAGTCTAAAATATCGAGTGCAGAAATAGAAAAGTATCCGCTTTTAGCTAAGGAAAAAATTCTGGATGCGGCCCAACGCGCAGCAGATTTAAAGGCTGGTACGTTTTGTTTTGTGATTTCTGGCCGCCAACCGAGTGCATCTACTTTCGATCGCGTTTTGGATGCTGTAGAAACCGTCAAGGCAAATCACAACCTAAAAATTTGTGCTTGTTTGGGGTTGTTGACCGAGGAGCAAACTCACCGTTTGGCGAAAGCTGGAGTCGATCGCGTAAATCACAATCTCAACACTTCCGAATCGTACCACACGGACATCTGCACAACTCACACTTTTGGCGATCGCGTCGAAACAGTCGAAAACGTCAAAGCAGCGGGAATCACAACTTGTTCCGGCGGAATTTTGGGGATGGGCGAATCGGATGATGATGCGATCGATTTGGCACTGTCGCTGCGGAATTTGGGCGTTACTAGCGTACCGGTCAACTTTTTCATTCCGATTCCCGGAACGCCGTTTGCGGACGTTAATCGCTTAAATCCGCGCCAATGTTTGCGGATTCTCTGCTTGTTCCGATTTTTGCTTCCCAGCCAAGAAATTCGGATTGCTGGGGGACGGGAGGTGCATTTGCGATCGATGCAACCTCTGGGACTTTACCCTGCTAATTCGATCTTTGTGGGCGATTATCTCACAACTCCCGGACAAAGCGCCAATCAAGATTGGGATATGATTCGAGATGCAGGATTTGCGATCGAATCTCCCGAAGGTTCTATCTTAGAAGTGGATTCAGCAGTTAGTCAATCCGGCGAAAAAACCCTGGTTGTTTAACTGTTATTCAGGGAATTAAAAAAAGTTTGTAGTGAGGACTTTAGTCCTCAGATTTTAGAAGGACTAAAGTCCTCACTACGAACCACATCCGGTGAAAAAAACTTAGTCTTCGGATTTTAGAAGGACTAAAGTCCTCACTACGAACCACATCCGGTGAAAAAAACTTAGTCTTCGGATTTTAGAAGGACTAAAGTCCTCACTACGAACCACATCCGGAAGGACTAAAGTCCTCACTACGAACTAATCTCAAATAATATAAGAGGAGGAATTGTGGATAAACGCGAAGAAATTACGATCGCAGAATACCAGACAACAGCCGAATCTTTCCGAGAAGGAACATGGCATCACGACGTATCCCAAAATCGGGATGCACTCACCGCTGCCATGCCCCGCAACCCCGGTAAAATACTCGACATAGGATGCGGGCCCGGACGAGATTTAGTAGCGTTCAAGAGCCAAGGACATACGGTTGTAGGCTTAGATGCAACTCCAGCTTTTGTACAAACAGCCAAGAAGTTATCCGGCTGCGAAGTTTTGCAGCAATCTTTCCTGAATCTCGACTTACCAAAAGCCGAGTTTGACGGTATTTTCGCCAATGCTTCCCTGATTCACGTTCCCAGCGATAAAATGGTGAAAGTGCTGCAAGATTTGCACAAAACATTAGTTGTTAGCGGTGCAATTGTCATGTCAATGTGCCGGGGAAATTGGGAAGGCTACGACGAGAGACCGACAGGAAAACGCTATACTGCGGGATGGGAATACGAAACTTTAGCCCCTTGTTTGGAACAAGCAGGATTTGCCATTGTCGATCGCTACTACCGCCCGCCCGGTTTGCCGCGCGAAGCTCAATCTTGGGTAGTAATAGTCGGCAAAAAAATCTAATCTAAATTGGAAATTGCAAATCTTTCCCATCTCTTCCTCTGTGCCCTCTGCGCCCTCTGCGGTGCAAAAAAAACAAAACTCACCAATTGAGCGAGAATTGTTGTAGAATAAACCCCAGTCAAAAAACCAACTCATACCCAAATTAAAACAATATTAATATGACAGAGAAATTGCATATCTTTTTAGCTGGTGCTAGTCGAGGCGTTGGCTTAGAAATCGCCAAATGTCTGGTAGCACAAAATATACAAGTAACCGCACTTTTGCGATCGCCCAACCACCGCACCGAATTAGAAGCAATGGGCATCAAAGTCATGACTGGCGATGCTTTAGACGCTGCGGCTGTGGAAGCTGCGATGGCTGGAGGCGCACCAATCCATGCCGCAATCAGCACCATTGGTGGCTTGCCAAAAGATGGGGAAAGAGCCGATTATTTGGGCAACAAAAACTTGATTGATGCTGCTGTCAAAGCGGGCGTACAAAAATTTATTTTAGTTTCATCCATCGGTAGTGGTAACACTGCTGCGGCTTTGCCACCGCAAGCTTTAGAAACGTTGCGCCCGGTATTGCTTGAAAAGGAAAAAGCCGAAAATCATTTAATCGCAAGCGGGATGATTTATACTGTAATTCGTCCCGGCGGACTGAAATCGGAACCTGCAACCGGCAACGGTGTGTTAACAGAAGATTGTCGAATTGCCGGAACAATTCACCGGGCGGATGTCGCCCAGTTAGTTTGTCAGTGTTTAGTTTCGGATGCTGCTAACAATAAAGTTTTGTCGGCAGTTGACAAACAAATGGTTTACGGCACTCTAGAATATGAGGTATTGTAAAACTTCATTGAGTTGATAAGCAATTATAAACAATAATGGTATTATATTGTTGTGAGTGTGGAACAAAGAATACGCATAGCCCAAAGAACGGAAGTCTCAAATGCAACTAACAGAGAGGCACATCATTAAATCAACGGAACTCCGTTTTATCGAAATTGACCAACTAGCTTTCAAATCCAAAAATCTGTATAATGCCGCCAATTACGTCATTCGTCAGAGCTTTGTTTACGGATGGGGCTATGTCAATTATAACGAAATGAACCGATTGATGAAGTCTCAGGTCGCATACAAGGCTTTGCCTTCCAAAGTAAGCCAGCAAATTTTGATGGTATTAGATAAGAACTGGAAATCGTTTTTTGAAGCAGTTAAAGCTTACAAGGCTGATTCTTCAAAATTTACGGGTCGCCCGAAATTGCCAAAGTACAAAGACAAAACTAAAGGGCGAAACATTCTTGTCTACATGATTCAAGCGATTAGTCGCAAACAGTTGAAGAAAGGAATCATTAAACTTTCGGGTACTGAACTTTTAATCAAAACCCAAGTCGCTCCCGCTCGAATTTGCCAAGTTAGACTGGTTCCGAAATGTGATTGCTATGTAATTGAGGTAATTTATGATGAACCGGAGTCCACCCTTGGCAACGCTAATTCTGTAGCTAGTATTGATTTAGGACTAGATAATTTAGTGGCGTTAACTTCAAATCAACCGGGATTTATCCCTTTGTTGCTCAACGGGCGACCATTGAAATCGATTAACCAGTTCTACAACAAACGCTCTTCACGATTACAATCCCAGTTAAAACGGAACCGCAAAACTTCACTCCGGATTCAGCGCTTAACTCGTTGTCGCAATCAAAAAGTAGACAATTACTTGCATCATGCGAGTCGCACGATTGTCGATCTTTTGATCGCACAACAAATCGGGACGCTAGTAATCGGCAAGAATGCACAGTGGAAAACCGATATCAATCTCGGAAAGCAGACCAATCAAAACTTTGTCAGTATTCCTCACGCTCGACTAATTAAGATGTTGGAGTACAAAGCTTTCTTGGTTGGAATCAAGGTAATCGTGCAGGAGGAATCCTACACCTCTAGAGCCAATTTCCTGGGTTTAGACCCGATTCCTGTTTACGGAAAAACAGAGATAGAACCTATATTTACCGGGAAACGAATCAAGCGAGGCTTGTACAAAACATCGGCTGGTCAGTTAATTAATTCTGACGTGAACGGTGCTTACAATATTCTCAGAAAAGCAATCCCAAATGCGTTTAGCAATGGGATAGGGAGCTGTGTAGTTCAGCCGAGGCGGGTTAATCCGCTCAAAGCAAAAGTGAAGGGGGAGGGACTTGAAGCCTCTCATGTCTATAAATGACTATGCTTTTGCCAGCTATTAACTTTCAGTTAAATTTCATAAACAGGTTCGTAGTGAGGACTTCAGTCCGCATCCAATCAGGTTCGTAGTGAGGACTTCAGTCCGCATCCAATCAGGTTCGTAGTGAGGACTTCAGTCCGCATCCAATCAGGTTCGTAGTGAGGACTTTAGTCCGCATCCAATCAGGTTCGTAGTGAGGACTTCAGTCCGCATCCAATCAGGTTCGTAGTGAGGACTTCAGTCCGCAAAAAACCAGGTTCGTAGTGAGGACTTTAGTCCGCATCCAATCAGAGGACTGAAGTCCTCACTACGAACACCCGAAAGCTTTAATCAACGATCGCCCGATCGCCCAATCCAACACCAAACCCGCGATCGCAAACAATACCACACTTTCCACCCCACCAACCGCAAACGGCAATAACTCCTGCAAACCCGGCATCTTGCCCGCCTCAAAAGACAATCCAGCATCCAACTGTCCAAAAGCCCGCACCAACCCAAAAGCCAACACCACACCAGATTTAAGCTGCGGGTTAGTATCGCGGCGGATAGCGTAGCGGTAAGTCACGCCAAACAAAAAACCGCCCACAACTGCCATCAATCCTCTCAAGCCAAAATTTAGGTCAATTTCCCTGACCTGCAAACCCGCCAGAGCATCCCACCTCTGCGCTAAGATTAAGGTGTTAACAAGGGCGATCGCCCCAAAAGCAAGCAAACAAGACAAAGCAGCAACACTTCCTGCTTTCAAAGATTCTACCCGCTCAGCGAAACTAAAATTTGACGAGTCCTTCACAGCGCCCTCATTTCAAAAATGGCTCAAATTGAATTATCATAAGCTTTGGAGTCACTTTGTACAGTTTGTTCAATAAATAGCTATGGATATTTTGTCACTCGGTTGGGTTTCGGTGCTAGTTTTGTTCTCCTTCTCAATTTCAATGGTAATTTGGGGCCGCAACGGTTTCTAAATTCCAGAATAGCTGGCGGGGCAGGCTTTTTAACTGCCCTGCATTTTTTTTAAATCCTATTTAAGCAAATACGCTTGGGTTAAAACTGTTTATTCCTCGGAGATCCCCCTAAATCCCCCTTAAAAAGGGGGACTTCGCAGCACCTTCTTGTTCCCCCCTTTTTAAGGGGGAGTAGGGGGCAAGCTAAGGGGGGATCAGCCTTATCTAAAGCCTATTCCTATTTAAGCAAATCAAAATAACAGGAGTTACAAACATGGCTGCAAAAAAAATCTTAATGCTAGTCGGCGACTTTGTAGAAGACTACGAAGTAATGGTTCCATTCCAAGCATTGCAAATGGTAGGTCACACCGTCCATGCAGTCTGCCCCGACAAAGCCGCAGGCCAAACAATTCGCACCGCAATTCATGACTTTGAAGGCGATCAAACCTACAGCGAAAAACCCGGTCACAACTTTACTTTAAACGCAACTTTTGACGAAATTAACGCCGCAGACTACGACGCTTTGATTATCCCTGGAGGACGATCGCCAGAATACATCCGCCTCAACGAACAAGTGCTGCAAATTACCCGCTACTTTGCCAACAGCAAAAAGCCGATCGCATCTATTTGTCATGGATTGCAAGTCCTCACCGCCGCCGGCGTACTCGAAGGCAAACGCTGCACCGCATACCCAGCTTGCAGCCCCGACATACTCCGGGCTGGTGGCAAATATACCGAAGTTCCCGTTACCGAAGCCGTAGTTGATGGCAACTTAGTCACAGCCCCCGCATGGCCTGCACATCCCAACTGGCTGGCTGAATTTCTCAAAGTTTTGGGGACAAAGATCGAACATTCAGATAGTCATTAGTTATTGATTATTGGTTATTGGTTATTGGTTATTGAGTTATTAGTCACATGAAAATGTTTGCAGTCAAAGTTAAACCAAATTCCAAACAGCAAAGCATCGAAGAGAAACCAGACGGCAGCCTGACAATACATCTCAAATCGCCGCCAGTCGATGGAAAAGCCAATCAAGAGTTGATCGTGCTGTTGGCAAAAAAGTTTAAAGTGTCCAAATCGGCGATCGCAATTAAATCCGGTCTTTCCTCTCGCAATAAACTTGTCGAAGTTGCGATTTAACCAATCTTTAGATAGATATCCAAATCTTTCTCAAGATAGATTAAGACTCAGCTTTTAATTTATACAGTAGTAGTTGTAAGGTTAGGAGAAAAAATTATGACCATTGAAAACAGAGTCGAAGCAACGGCTAAGAATATTGAAGGCAAAATCCAAGAAGCTGTTAGCGAAGTGACTGGCGATCAAAAAGATAAATTAGAAGGTCAAGCCAAGCAGGACGAAGCATCAGCAATTCACATGAAAGAAGACCTCAAAGATAAAGCCAAAGAGATTGTAGATCGAGCATAAAGTATTTCCTCCTACAAGTTTCCTGCCTACTAAATCCCGCAAATAACATATCGTTTGCGGGATTTTTTTTAGAGATACTTTTTGTAGATTAGAAAAATTATTGGTGGCAAAATTTATCGGCTAACCGCCCCTACAGATTCTACTAACTCATAGTGTAAAAGCATTAATTTTGTGGCGGGAATTGTTTCCATTGCATAAGTTGTGCCATCTTGATGAGAAAATTCTACCTCAAAAGCACTGCCATCAAATTCCATTACGACTGTTCCCACTTGTCCTTTATATAATTTAATGATTTGTTTTGTTTCAAAATGGGTTGCTTCTAAATCTTCAGTTAAAGCAACAATATCTAGGTCTTTAATTGTTTTCATTGTTTTTACCTCACTTTTTGACGGGATAACAACTTGTCAATCTGGGGAAAGTTTCACCTGAGCGGACGATCCAAGCTGCTAGAATCAGAGATTCACCTACTTCGGTTTTCAGCAAGAATTTCATGTTGTAATGTGTTCCGTATTCATTGTTTTTCTGAATAACAAGATCTTCGTTGATAGCAGATTCTTTTAAAGCCTGTTTGAGCATTTCAGCATTTTTTAGGGTAATGCCTAACTTACTGGCAAACAAAATATAGCGGATCGAGCTCTCATATGAGGTACGTTGTTGGGCTTGGGCCCTCTTAGTTCAAGGAATGATTGGCGGGTGGCAAAATCGATCGCTGAATCTGCCCTTCCTTTCAATGCCAATGTTATAAAAGCCCAATGCCCAATGCCCTGTTTGGCCAATGCCCAATCCCTCCGCTACGCTCCGCCCAATTCCCCATGCCCCATGCCCCATGCCCAATGCCCCATGCCCCATGCCCCATGCCATAAAAAAGCTAGGGATTCATATCCCTAGCTGGAAACATAGCACAATTAGTTTTTAGAGTTGGCGCGGGCGATCGGCTTTTTCCAAACCGACTCTCACCCGCTGCCACCTACATTAAATCAGGGTAATATCAGTCGCCGTCAAGCCTGGTTTGCCGTTCAGCAGTGCCAGTTGAATTGGTGCTTGACCGCCAGCACCGTCTCTGTCGTACAGCAGGCGACCTGTGGAACCTTCGTAAACGAGGACTGGTTGTCCAGGATTAGCTCCAGCAGGAGTCAGATCGTTGTTGTAAGTTCCGGTTTCTACCTGTAAGAAGGCTCTGGAAGAAGGTCGATTGGGCAGAGTATTGTCAAATGGTGGCAATTGGAAGGACTCGAAGTTCAATATCAACTTGTCACGGCCGACTTCAAAATCGCCGATTTGGTCTGGGCTGGTACCCAGGCTACCGTTGGCGTTGATCGTGACGCCCTCGCCGAAGTTGTTGTAGTAGAAGCTGTCATTGCCCGCGCCGCCAATCAGCGTGTCTGCACCGGGCCCGCCACCGAGAGAGTCGTTGCCGTCTCCTCCGAGCAAATAGTCGTTCCCAAGGCCGCCCAACAGCGTGTCGTTTCCGCCGCCGGCATTCAAGGTGTCGTCCCCGTCAGATGTTGCTCCTGTAGGAAGACTGGCGGGGCCGCCGAACAGTATGTCGTCGCCAGCACCAGTAGTGATGACATCAGTGCCGTTGGCGCCAATGATGAAGTTGGAACCTAAGGTATCGGTAATAAGGTTTGTCGATGTGGCACCGGTAAAGTTGACAGTGCTGGCGTAGGAGATAAAGTCGTTACCAGCAAAAGATCCAACCAATCGATCGCGTCTGCTACCAAACACGATCGTGTCACTTCCTTCACCACCGTTCATGAAGTTTGTGACGGTGCCGGTGGTAGTAAGGTTAGTGCTGGTGTTGCCAAGTAACAGATCGTCACCCAGGCCGCCGTCAAGAGTAATCAGGGCAGTAGTAGTACCGATCGCAAAAGTGGTGGCATCGATCGTATCGTTGCCATCTCCACCGAAGGCTTGATTGAAGATGCCGCTCAAGCTGTCATTGCCACCGCCACCGATCATGCTATCACTCGCAAAAGCTGCAACGATCGTGTCGTTACCATCTTCGCCATTGAGCAAGTTGCGACCCGCGAAGCCTGGAAATGAACTCGACGCGCCTACGCTCGAAAGTGCAGACACCGTAGACGACTTGATGAAGTCGTCACCAGCGCCTCCCAGCGCCGTGTCTTGAGTAGCAAAAACCGTGATCGTGTCATTACCAGCACCGCCGTCCAACAAGTTTTTGCCGGTGCCAAAGTCGCCGATACCGCCGAGGAGAGAATCGTTGCCCTCACCGCCGAGCAAAGTGGTTTTCTCAATGCCGATCGTGATGACGCTCGAAGAAAACGGACTCGACTGGGTACTGTTGAGAATGACTAAGGTGTCGTTGTCTAGGTCGCCGGAAAGATAGCTGTTGCTGGCCACACCGTATATTGTGTCGTTGCCTTTACCGCCGATCAGAGTATCTTTCTGATTGATACCTACAACAAAGTCGTCGCCCAAGTCTCCGCGCAGGAAGTTGCTGCCTTGATTGCCACCGGCACTGCCGCCGATGCGAAGACCGAGGTTGTTGCCGCCGCCTGCGATGAAGAAGCCGAGGGAGTCATTGTCCTTGCCACCGTAGAGGGTGTCTCTTCCGAGGGCGCCTCCTAGCATCGTATCTGCACCCTGATTACCAAACATCAGGTTGCCATCGACAGTGCCTTGGAGCAAGTCATCTCCCGCACCGCCCAACAGCGTCGAATTGCGGCTTTGAGCAATTACGGTGTCACTGCCTGCATCGCCCGACATGAAAACCCGCTCGCGCTGGCCTACTAATGAATCTTCGTCAGGGCCACCGTATAGGCTATCGTTGGGGCCGACGGAAATTAGAGTATCGTTATCGCGTTCGCCAAATATTAAGCTGCCGCCGAGGGTAGAAGTTGTAATTAAATCCCCCCCCGCTCCGGCAAAGATTGTATCCGGGCCCAGTCCCGGAGTGTTTAAATTAGTTTGATCGGAATTGTCAGTTAACGTTGTCATACAGCTTCACTCCTCTACTTGTTGGTCATCGCTTGTGCGACTACAGACACTGCCTAGAACACCGAATGTTTGGATGCCGCTGTAGTTTAACCTGTTTGCCAGCCGCAAGTCTAGCCTACTGGTGTTAACCCTGTCTAGACTTTCTCCCTCGCGGACTTTTTGCTTGTAAGCTTTTATTTTCAATGTCTTCACCCTTTAATAATCCTTGTGCAATGTCTCATGTGCTCACGCTCAAGAAGACGCGGCTCACATTCTTAATGTTCCATTCTGGATTGGCGCTCGGGGATCGCCTCCGGGGAAGGAAATTAAAGATTAACAAGGGTCGATCGGGCGATCGCCTGACAAAGAAAAGCGAGAGATTGGTTACTTGGTTACAAAGCTTTGTGGCAATTTCCGGTTTCCCAGGCAGGGCCGTCTTTAAATAATTCTGGCTCGGATTGAACTCCGCACCGCTCCGGGGTCTAAAAGTCTACACCCCGCTTTAGTTCTACGCCCCGATCGCCGTAGTGTTTGTGACAGTATACCTCCGAGTGTACGCTTGCCAAGTCAAAGTAACCATGGGGTTTGTGGCAGCGCCCGGTGATAATTATTTCTGTATCGCGGGGCTTTCGCAGCAGGGCTTCGACGATCGGCTCTACCGGTAGCAGTTCTAAGTCTACTGTGGGATTGAGTTCGTCGAGAATGATCGTTTTATACCAGCCGCTGGCGATCGCCGTTTTGGCGATTTCCCAGCCGCGTTCTGCCTCGATGCAGTCTAATTCCTGCTGTTGCCCCCGCCAAACTATAGCATCTCGGCCACACCGCTGGTGGTCTACTAACTGCGGGTAACTTTGCCGCAATGCTGCGATCGCTGCATCTTCAGTATAACCCGTGCCACCTTTGAGCCATTGTACAATTAACACCCTGTGAGATTGGTCTTGGCTGATACCCCTACCTATTGCCTGCAAAGCTTTCCCCAATGCGCTCGTAGACTTTCCTTTTCCGGCTCCTGTGTATATTTCGATACCAGAAATATTGTGTTCGGCCGCTGCGGGGTGATAGTGGGGCTTCATTTCTGAGTGCAAGTCGGCAATATCCAGCAAAGCTTCGGGGGCCGCTCGGCCAGTGGCGATTACTTCTAAATATTCTGGTTTGTTTTTGAGGGTTTGGACTACTTCGTCCACTGGCAGTAAACCCAAGTCCAATACGGGGTTTAGTTCATCTAGAACTACTACAGAATAAAGCTCGCTGGCGATCGCTCCTTTGGCGATGTCCCAGCCTCGCTGGGCTTCTGTGCGATCGAAGCGGGTGATTGCTTCGGCCCCAAAATATTCGGCTCTGCCGGTACGCACTTGATCGATCAAGTGCGGAAATGCCCGTTGCAGGGCTTCTATTGCCCCGTCTTCGTCGTAGGAGCGGCCGGGCCCTTTCAAAAATCGCAGCAATAACACTCGCGTGGGCGAGTCAGAATTAATACCCAGCCCGATCGAGCGCAACACTACTCCCAAAGCTGCCTGAGACTTGCCTTTACCAGCACCGTCGTAGACGTGAATCTGACCCGCGATGCGTTCTGAGCGGGATGAGGCTGTCCGAATACCAATGCCATTCCTTACCATAATCCGCACTTATTTTAGTCTGTCTCGGGGTGGGTATTCGATCGCGCCCGTTGAATGTTTAATATTTCCTTCTGTTGGCCGATCTCAAAAGATTATAAGATACAACCTCAACCACCTGATGTTCATTCGGGCGATCGAAGAGGATTAGGGGCTAAAACCTGCCTTCTAGATTATTCCCCTTCTGATGTACAATTAAAATCTAACACGGGCTGATATACCTGAATCCTTGTCAGTAACTCAGGGAATCAACGCCACTGAGCTTGTAAGAGTAATTGAGCAAGCTGTACTGACCAGCCTAAGTCTTAACTGACTACGTTATTGGGGTCATGACACCGGAGAATGCGACGCTAGTTTTCCGTTCTGTCGCTAGTGGTTAAACAGTTTTAAAGTCACTGAAACAGTGCTGCTAGCTTAACAAGCTCTTATAACATTGACCGACAAGCGAACATTACCCCGAAAGGGAGGCTCCATAAGAGCAAACATTATGCGTACAGGGTTGTAAGGTTTGAGATGGTAATTGTCCCATCGAAAGTACATTACAAAAGTACACCGGACTCTTACAACTCCAAGGCGGTAATGGAAAGATTCAAGGCGATTGAAACCGCCGAGTCGTTTTCCTCTCAGGTCTAAAGACTATGAGCTTCCTACTTACCGAGTTTTTTATGATTGCGAGTGTTTTCCCATTTCGGACTGTTTTGGTGCAAATTTTAATGATGTTTTTGGCAATCGCGATCGAATCGTGGTTTCTGCAAAAACTACTGAAACTCGGCCCCAAAACCAGCGTTGAATATACAGCTATCCTGAATCTCGCTTGCACTTGCGTGGGTTGGTTAGTTTTCTTCGGCATTGAAAGCGTTATTTCCAAAGAATGGCGAGAAGAACTTATCGGTTATATTTTATTAGGCGGAGGTCAGAATACTTACTCTGCAATAACTGCGATTGCCCTCTCGGTATTGGCAATCACTTTTCTCGCCAAATGGCAGGGACTAGAATTCATAGAGAACATGGTTTCTGGTAACAAAAAAGCTTCCAAACCTCAGTTTTTGGGGCCGCCAACTCTCAGCCGCCGTCCTCCCAAAAAAACTTTTCGAGTAACTACCCAGTTTGGGGCAGTTTTAATCGCCCACACTGTTAGCAATTTCGTTATTTTAACCGTATTGTTTTTGCAAAGCGTCAATTGAAATCTATGATGAAGCAATTTTTGGATGTGACTCAGCAACTCACGAAGCTGACGAACAACCTTTGGGAAACCAATAAAAAATTTCAAAAGGCGATAATTCCGCCTAAAGTTGTCCACTGGAAGACGCCTTTACTGCTCAGCATATTTTTAGCTTTGCTGACGGTGGCGGCAATCACAGACTGGCCGACAAGAACTCTGATGTTTGATATGAGCTGGTTATTTTTTACACTGTCAATGGGTTTGCTGACCAGCCAGCAACCTTTTACGATTAAAAAAGTAAGTCTGAGTCCGTGGGTGACCAGCATCTTAATTGGCTTGTGGTTGCTGATCCGATTGCCGTCAGATAGGAAGGAAATAGCATGGATATCCGGCCCAATTATAGCAGTAATAATTTTGGGTGTAATAGAGATTTGGAATAATGAGTCAAAACGGCAAGGTCTCAGAGCGTTAGTGCGGCCTCAGTTTTTGATGATTACCCTGATTCACGTGCTGATTTCCTGTTGGTTTGGATTTCACTTTTTAATTCAAGGTTGGATAGAACAATATCCGAGCGTTTTATCGCAGGATTTGAGGAAAAGCGATTATGTGGTGACATTTCAACCGCCAACTATTAATCGCTCCCGAGGAGTGGTCATCCTGAATGCAATGGATCGATACCTGCAAAATGAAGCCCGCACAAAACCCTGGGCGCAGGTAGAGCAAATGTTAATAGATATTGACAACGAGCGATTTTTTCTGAAGAATCAAGCGTTAAAAACAATTCGGTTAGTCCCAGAAGATGCGAGCTGGGAGGTCAAAACTTCGATCGTCCAAGGAGAGTCCCGCTATCAGTTACAGATGCAGGCAACTTGGCTGGGGCTGGTGTTTAGACCCGAAATATATTCGTTGACCAAATCTTGCGAGGTGGTCGATATAGGCAATAAGGCAACTGTAACCTGTGACTCTACCAAACCTTCTAAACCGGGATTGAAAAAAGATGGATCTTCGGGAGACAGTCAAGTTTGAGCTTGTCTCTGGCGGTTAGGAGAGTCGGAGATGGGGAGATGGGGAGATGGGGAGATGGGGAGATGGGGAGATGGGGAGATGGGGAGATGGGGAGATGGGGAGATGGGGAGATGGGGAGAGTTTTTAAATGGGAGTGCGAGCGGGGACGATCGCTATTGTATATTCGGTAAGCGGGGACGATCGCACTCCTAAAAAACGCTTTTTATTCTCCGCCAAGATGCTTCCGAGAGCCGGAGAGCCAGAAAAATCTTCCTTCTTCCTTCTTCTCTCTTCCTTCTTCCCTCTTCCCTCTTCCCTCTTCCCTCTTCCCTCTTCGTTAAACTAAAAATATGGCTAAAGTTGACTGCGGGTTAATAACTAGATGAATTTGAGAAGAATCTTGACAGTCGCGACTAATGTATATTGGGAAGTAATTCGCGATCGCATCCTTTACTTAATTATTATTTTTGCTCTGTTGATGGGAGCCTCGGTGCGCTTGATACCGGAATTGGCAGCGACAACCGAAAAGAAAATTATCTTAGATATCGGCTTGGCTGCGATGAGCATCCTCGGTATAATTGTCACAGTTTTTGTGGCTACCGGACTGGTCAACAAAGAAATTGAAAAGCGGACTGTTTACCTGTTAGTTGCCAAGCCGATAAGCCGGGCTGAGTTAATTGTCGGCAAGCACTTAGGGATGTCGGCGGTGCTATTCGTTCTTGTAGCAGCAATGACTGCTATCTATCTGGTTATTCTGAGTTTGAGTCGAATTCCTTACCCTTTGGGCACCATTTTAATCGCTTCTCTATTCGTATGGTTTGAGCTGTGCCTCATGGCTGGTGTCGGGATTTTATTTGGGGTTTTTAGCAGTTCGCTGCTGGCAACTTTACTGACATTTAGCGTTTATTTGATGGGACACTCGACGCGGGATTTAGTGGCTTTTGGCAAGTTAACTAAAAATCCTGGCATTGAACAATTGATGATGGGACTTTATCTAGTTTTGCCCGATCTAGCCCGGTTCAATTTGAAAAATGATGCTGTTTACGGACAAGTACCTTACTTAGCGGGTTTGATTACAGATGCGGGCTATGGTGTGCTGTATGTGGTGCTGCTGCTGTCAATGGCGATCGCCATATTTTCCCGCCGGGAATTTTAAATAGTTCGTAGTGAGAACTTTAGTCTTCGGATTTTGCGGACTAAAGTCCTCACTACGAACCAATTTTATTATCTAATTAGCGCGCTAAGATAAAGACAAGGTTGTCGATCGCCAATCTCGAATAGAACTCAAACTTTTATTGGTAAAATGAGGTGACTTATGACTGCTGTAATTCACAAACCGATATCGCAGCTAAAAATTACCTGGCCCCTGCTTCCCGATGATTTTATTCTACCAGATGACCCCGTGGAAAATATAGAACATCCTTTAATATCTAACGGTTTGCGCCAGTCCCTAATTGATTCCCCGGAACAAACGCAAGACGCACTGATAGTTTCTAATTTTGCCTTGTGTGCTGCTGTGGACGATCGCACTATTTGCAAAGCCCCAGACTGGATGTACGTCCAACCGGTACAACCTTGGCCTCACAGCTATCCCCGCCGCAGTTACACGCCTCATACCGAAGGAACAGTGCCTTTTGTAGTGATGGAATTTCTCTCAGCTACTTACGGCGATGAATACTCTGTCGAACACACAGAAGAAATCGGCAAGTGGTTCTTTTACGAACAAGTAATCAAAGTTCCTCGCTATGTCATTTTTCGGCCGCATACGGGCAGACTAGAAGTTTATGCGCTGGAATCCGATCGCTACAACAATCAAGATGCTGATGAAAATGGGCGTTATTTGATACCTGGATTAAATCTATTTTTGGGAGTTTGGGTGGGAACTCGGGAAGGTAGAACAGGAAATTGGCTGCGCTGGTGGAATGCAGACGGAGAGTTGCTTTTGTGGCCGGAAGAACGGGCGGAAGTAGAACGTCAGCGGGCAGAAGCCGAAAGTCAGCGGGCAGAAGCCGAAAGCCAGCGGGCAGAAGCCGAAAGCCAGCGGGCAGAAGCTGAAAGCCAGCGGGCAGAAGCTGAAAGCCAGCGGGCAGAAGCTGAAAGCCAGCGGGCAGAAGCCGAAAGCCAGCGGGCAAATCGCGAACAGCAAGATAAAGAGTCCGCCCAAAGGCTGCTGGAACAGGAAAGACAGCGCAATCAAGAACTTTTGGCGCGATTGGCAGCCCTCGGTATCGATCCAGAATAAGATTAGAAGGAAGAAGGAAGAAGGAAGAAGGAAGAAGGAAAGCCGCGCGAGATGTACTTTCTTCATCTTCCTTTATTTAGTCTGCTTTCTAACAATACTCCGGACAGTTTTTAGAACGAAACCACAAGCTTTACAGCGTATAGATCGTAGAAATTACGAATAAAATGCAACTGAGGCTCAGACGTGACATTGATTTAATTATCGCTGGCAACCCGAAACCCTAGAGGATACGTCATCCAGCACTAAAAAAAGTGTCCGAACCATTGTTCTAACTTATCTATTTGTAATAAAAGTTGAAATCATGTTAGTGAAAAAACTCGAAGAATTAAAAGACATTTTCGCGCTGATGGAACGGGCGTTGATTGCCTACTCTGGCGGCATTGACAGCACTTTGGTGGCAAAAATTGCTTTTGACGTGTTGGGCGATCGCGCTTTGGCTGTAACGGCTGTTTCTCCATCTCTACTGCCCGAAGATTTGGAAGATGCCCGGATTCAAGCCGCAGAAATTGGCATCGCCCACCAGGAAGTCGAAACTCAGGAAATGGCAAATCCTAATTACACTTCTAACCCGGTTAATCGGTGCTATTTCTGCAAAAGCGAACTGCACGATACTTTGAAACCGCTAGCACTGGCCAACGGTTATCCTTATGTGGTGGATGGGGTGAATGGTGATGATTTAAAGGATTACCGCCCGGGGATTCAGGCTGCAAAGGAACGGGGCGCGCGATCGCCTTTAGCAGAAGTCGGCATGACTAAATTTGAAGTGCGGCAGTTAGCAAGAGAATTGGGTTTGCCTTGGTGGGACAAACCGGCACAGCCTTGTTTGAGTTCGCGCTTTCCCTACGGTGAAGAAATCACCGTTGCCAAGTTGCAAAGAGTGGGGCGCGCTGAACGGTATTTGCGGCAGTTGGGACTGAAAAATCTGCGCGTGCGATCGGATGGAGATACCGCGCGAATTGAATTGCCCGCCGAGGAGATTCAAGAGTTTGTATTAAATGCGGATTTGCCTGCATTGGTGGCGGTGTTTCAGCAGTTTGGTTTTGTGTACGCGACTTTGGATTTGGAGGGGTTTCGCAGCGGCAAATTAAATCAGGTTTTGCAACCTGAATTGTTGGCGGCGAAGGCTTGATTAAGCCTAATCGATCGGGAGCATCTAATTTTCGCAAACAAATATTTCTTTTTACAGTCACATTTGTAGTAGGGTGTGTCAGCCACTTCTGGCTTTTTACCTGAAAATTAGGCTAATCGCTGACGCACCCTATAATATCTACATTGACTCTGAAAATTAAACTGTGGCTTTTATCAATAACTTCTGCTGTCTTATTGGTGGCTGGATTTGCGCCAAAAAAAATATTGCATTCAAACCTTGCAAAAATTAAGCTAATTAATTTGATATCCTCAATAAAATTGCCTAGCATAATTGGCATATCTCTCGAAGGTCGTTATGCAATGTATTGGGGAGACTGGGAGTATTATAAAGCGCACGGTTCAATGGAGCAAACTTTGATTGGATATCTTCAATTGCAAGGAGGTAGCTACTTTTTTGTGCCAGAAAAATGCTTTATTAATTTGGCGTTGTCTGAATGTACAAAAAAATCTAGCGACGCTAGAGAAAAACTTTTGCTCGATCAATATGTTAAAGACAGATTTTTATTTTTAACTAAGCCGCAAGGTAAATATTCAATCCAATACGAACCCAAAATTCATCCCTACACGGTTCTAGAAAATCAAGAAGACGGTGAGATATTGGTGCGGATTAATTTCGATCCACAGCAAACAGATATTAATAGTTTAACTCCCGATCGAGTGTTTTTAATTAGAAACATGAAAGATGCCAAAAAGCTGCGTTTTCACAGCACAATTAGTGAAATTGAATGGTGGTCAATTAGAAAGTATTACTAATTAGAAGTAAAATGAAAAAGTAGTAGGGTGCGTCAGCTCTTTCTCGATGCCCGCCTGAAAATTGTGCTATAAGCTGACGCACCCTACAATATCTAACTATTTTTGCAAGAGGTCTACTAAACTGACGCACCACATCGCTAAATATCAAGGAATAGTTGTTGGCAGGATTTGCTGTGGTTGTAGTTGCTGATTTTGCTGCTGCTGATTTTGCTGCTGCTGCTGCTGCTGCCGTTGAAGTTCAAGTTGCTGATTTTGAAGATCTATCTGCCGATTTCTGTCTTGTAGTTGCAAAAGTCTGTCTTCAGCTTGGCGCGCTCTGTCTTCAGCTTGCAGCCTTCTGTCTTCAGCTTGTCTCTGTCTGTCTAGCTCTCTGTCTGCACGTTGCTGTTGTCTGTCTTCACGTTGTTCCCGAAGCTGTCTGAGTTGATTGCGCCGATCGAAATCTCCTCCCAAAAATAAGTTCTGAAAAGCGTTGATAGTTGTTTGAAACCCTGTAAAAATGCTACTAACACTGCCTACCCCAGTTGCAACTCCTGTTATCGGCTGCAAGAAAGTGGCAATATTGTCTGCTACCCTAGTATAGCCCGATCGCGCTACGAGAATCACATCGTTGTTTCGGAGAGTTGGGTTATTGTCAGGATTCAGCCCTTGAGCAAAATCGACATTAATAGTGCGGCGAGTAACAGTACCGTTGGGGTTCAAACGCAGCAGTTCCACCTTATCTTTTTTAGCCCGCAATTGATTGAAACTACCCGCAGTCAGCAAAGCTTGGTGGAGGGATGTACTAGGTTTAACCTGTAAAGCTCCGGGTCTGATCACTTCCCCTACAATATTGATGCCGATCGCATTTGGAGAGAAACTTGTACTTCCGAGTTGGGCAACTTCAGCTAAGTCTACAGTAGATGCCGTCGGAATAATGACGCTATCTCCTTCTTGCAGTAAAACATCTTGAGTTGCATCACCTTTTTGCAGCAAATCCCACAGATTTACCGTGATAGTTTGTTCTGTCCCACCTCTGATACGGCGGCGGATTTGGACGCGGCGAATGTCTGCTTCTGTGGTGATACCGCCAGCAATTTTCAGTGCTCTAGTGATTGTTGGTAATCCGACAACGGCTCCTCCTCCTTGTTGTTGTTCAATAGAGACAAAACTCAGATCTGTTTGTTGGTTAGTCGATCGCAAATCCGAAGCAGATACAGTATAAGGCCCCGGCCGGTTAACTTCTCCAACAATTACCACGCCAATTGGTTTAGTAATATCAGCGGAAAAACTAGCACTGGCTCTTTGACGGACTTCTTGGGTATTGAGAGCACTTGCTGTCGGTACAAAAATTGTATCTCCATCTCGGATCGTGACATCTTGGCTCAAATTTCCCGTATCTAAAAAATCCTGCAAATTAACAGTAATAAGTTGTTCTGCTCCGCCTCTGCGGGGACGGCGAATTTGGACGTTTCGCATATCTCCTGCGGATGTCACCCCTTTGGCAAGTTGCAGCATTTCCATCAAAGTTGGAAATTTTACGCCTCCTCCGGTTCCTTCTCTGCTGGCATTAATTTTGTAGGAACCGGGGCGAGTAACTTCACCGGCAACACCTATATTTAGGGGGCGAGTAACTATCAGAGTCACGGTGACAACGGGAACATTGATGAAGGGTTCGTATCGCTTGGTAATGACGGTAGCGGCTTGTTGCAGCGTCAACCCTTGAATTGAGACGCTGCGAATGATTGGTAGATTGAGGGTTCCGTCAACTAAGACTTGATATTCTTTGCTGAATTCAGGGACGCCGAAGATATCTAAAGCAATGCGATCGCCCGGGCCTAAAGTATAAGCCGCTTCTTGTATCAGCGAACCCGAATTGCCGATCCGCGGGAAACTCGAACCCGGAGGCGGTGGTGGCGGTACTCTCGGCCTGTTTGGGCTCGGAGCGCGTGCAGGAGTTCTGACGGCAGGCAATTGAGCTATACTGGGCAGCGAACCGCTTAGCACCAGGAGTGCTGACAAACTCAGACTTGTAGCGGTTTGAATGTTATGTTTCATCTTTACTTTCCTGGTTGCAGTCTGCCAATGAACGATCGCAATTTAGCTAGTTAATTTTAGTTTATTTTCCGTTCTGTCCAGTGTAGCCGACACTTTTTTGCTAACAAATGCTAACAAACGTATAAGTCAAGAGAATCTCTCAACAAAGGCGTGTCAACCAATGCCCGCAGCAAAATCCCGCGAGCACCATTTAGATCCCGATCCATCTTCAATCCGGTGGCTGCGGACTTAATAGTTCTAGCGCCACCTAGATTTTTGACAATTTCGCCCGTCCATGACACAGTTTTCGACGTGTAAGCTTCGTTGCAGTCAATCACGAGTTTGGAATTTTCCCAAGCTTTCCACTTGAGGAAATTCTTGAATTCGTAATGACTTAGAGTCAACATTTGTCTCACCGTTTTGTTTCTCAACTTTCGGCGCGACTTAGACACCATTTGAGAAGCCTCGAACGTAGGCAGTAAAATTACATCAAAGTTATCAACCAAAAACTTAGCTACTTTGTGATGCAATTCTCTGACCAAATTCTTGATTTTACAACGAAGTCTACCGACTGCTTTCTTGAATCTTCTTTTCTGCCGACTGGAGGATTTACAGATTTTCGATACAAATTTGTCTAACCTAAAACACAGTTTCTGAATATACAAATTAGAATCATTTCCGAGCCAGCCATAGGAATCTTCAGAGAAAAACGTCATGAACGTGCGGACACCGGGGTCTAAGGCAACGACGCGACCTTGTTTATCAGTCTGGGTCTGTTGCACTTCTTCAGAGACAATTAGGTAGTATTCTCCGTAAGCAAGAGTCAACCTACCGTCGCTGAAATTTGCAGGCAAAGATTCTGTTAACTGGCACTTACCCAGAATCGAATGGTAAACACCGCAGTCTTTTATAGATGTTTTTGGCACGTAAATAGACTGCTTAGTGTCTTTTCTACTGCGAAACTTGCATCTGCGGAGTTGACCGTCTTTCTTGAAACCCTGTTTAGCTGCTTTAACCGCTAAGCAGGCATCTTTGATGGCAATCGATTTAATTTGGAAAGGTACAGACTTTGCCCATTCCGGCAAGCTGTTGAGTATTCCAGTCTTAATCGTCATCCAGTTAGCTTTTGCGCCTGGTTCTTGGAGGCATTTAATGGTCGTGTTGTAGACAAAGCGACTTACTCCAAACCACTGCTTAATCAGCGCTTTCTGTTCAGGACTTAGGAATAGCCGGATCTTCCTTGATTTTCTTAGCAATACTTCTGAGTCCGTGCATTCTGCAACTGAAGACATGAAGGATGGCAAGAAGATCGCTTGTGAGTTCGGTTTCTGGGCAGTGAACAGTTTTGTCAAGAACCATGATTTGCCCACCGTTTTGTTGAACCATGAACTCGAATAATTCAAAGCCGAATCTGCACAATCTGTCGCGACAGGCAACAACAATCGTGAGCTGTTCGCCGCGCATAAATCTGACCAGTAGGGCTTGCAGTCCTTTTCTTTTGAAATTGAGTCCTGAGCCGATATCTTGGATGATTTCGGCATCGGGGTACTGCTGTCGCATAAAGTCAACTTGTCGAGCGAGGTCGTCTCGCTGCTTGGGTGAACTGACGCGACAGTAGCAAACAACGGTAGTTCTAGTTGCACCGCGCTGGTAGGACTCGACATCGTAGAGTCTTTGCCCTGCTTCGTTTTTGATGCTTTTGATCTTCCCTTCGTCTGCATATTTTCTTAATGTATGTGGATGCAAGCCCAGAAATTCGACTGCTTTTCTAAGCGGTATGTATGCCATGTAGCTAATAGTAGCATACATTAACAAATATAAGCGAATACTTTACTGTGCGTCAACCTCGCTGTCCTGAAAAATCCAGAGCTGGAATTGTAAAATTTGTGCGATCGCACGCGAGCGATTTTGTACATTGTATGCAAACAAAGTGTAAAGCCCGCCAACGATTCTCGGGATTAAGACTTAGTTCCACCAATTTTTTTATACACAATTCGGTCTACAAATCAACCAGCCACAGAAAGGAAAGCGAAAAACAGCTCAGATTTGATGTAAAGTATTAAATAATTTTCTATGCGGGACAAAGACAAGTGTCACTAAAATTGGATAAAGTAATTCCCTGGGGACGCTGCTTGGATGAATACATAGGAATGTTTAGCCTGACATCAGGTGACCTCAAGCTAGCAATTCTTGATTGTGCGGGCGGGCCGGCGAGTTTCAATGCCGAAATGACTCGCCAAGGTAACAAGGTGATTTCTTGCGATCCAGTGTATCAGTTTACGGCGGTGCAAATTGGCGATCGCATCCAAGAAACATATCAAACTGTAATTGACGGTGTTAAAGCCAATGTAGACGGCTACCTCTGGAACAATTTTGAATCGCCGTACCAGCTAGGCGAAGTGCGGATGAAAGCAATGCAGGAATTTTTAGCAGATTTTCCCTCTGGCTTGGAGCAAGGCCGCTACCTGACTGCTGAGCTGCCTGTTTTGCCCTTCGATAACAATCAATTTGACTTAGCTTTGTGCAGCCATTTCTTATTTGCTTATTCTCACCTGCTTTCGGAAGAATTTCATCTAGAAGCAATTATGGAAATGTGTCGGGTTGCTAAAGAAGTGCGGGTGTTTCCGCTGTTGCAGAGTTTTAGCGGGGAGGAATCTGAGCATTTAAATCCAGTGATTTCCCAATTGAAAAACAAAAATTTTCGTGTGGAAATTCAAGAGGCTCCCTATGAGTTTCAAAAAGGTGGAAATAAGATGCTGCGAGTTAGCAAAAAAAGCTCCGAATAAAAGTAAGGATAACTTATTCTGCTGTGATGGCAACCAAATAACAGCCATTAATTCGCCAAGTACGATTCCCTTCGGGATAGCTTCGCTTCACGAACTGTTTTTCCATGACATAAAGTGCTCTGATGGGGATGCCTTCGGAGTCAAGCAACAGCACTGGCTGAGCGGGAATTACTTCTACAGTGGCGAGGTTTTCAAATAATACCGATCGCGGACGGTAGACAGCTTCATAGGCAATTTTTACCATGTTTGATCAAATTTATTCATACATAACTCGGGAGCCAAATCAACCCGCCGCAGAAAGGGGATAGGAAAAAATAGCCCTGATTTGAGGTAAAATGTTAAATAATTCTATCTCCGGGACAAAGACAAGTGTCACTAAATTTGGATGAAGTAATTCCCTTGGGACGCTGCTTGGATGAATACATAGGAATGTTTAGCTTGACATCAAGTGACCTCAAGCTAGCAATTCTTGATTGTGCCGGCGGTACGGCAAATTTCAATGCCGAAATGACTCGCCAAGGTCAAAAGGTAATTTCTTGCGATCCAGTTTATCAGCTTACTGCGGAGCAAATTCGCGCTCACCTCCCAGAATATCACGATTTCATTAATGGTTTCGAGGCAAGTAGACCCAACTACCTGTGGAACATTTTTGAATCGCCGTCCCAGCTAGCCGAAGTGCGATGGAATGCGACGCAGAAATTTTTAAAAGATTTTCCATCAGGCTTGCAGGAAGGCCGCTACGTGACTGCATCGCTGCCTGTTTTGCCTTTCGAGAACGGTCAATTCGATTTAGCTTTGTGCAGCCATTTCTTATTTCCTGATACTCACCTTTCGGAAAATTTTCCTCTGGCAGCTATTACAGAAATGTGTCGGGTTGCGAAGCAAGTCCGGGTATTTCCTCTATTGCAGAGTTTTAGCGGGGTGGAATCCGAACACTTAAACCCAGTGATTGCCGAATTGAAAAACAGAAGTTTTACTGTGGAAATTCAAGAGGTTGCTTATCAGTTTCAAATAGGCGGAAATAAGATGCTGCGAGTTAGGGGGCGAATGTAGCCAATTACCGGGCGAATGGAATTCGCGGCTATACAAACAATGTCCGCAGTTACCGGGCGAATGGAATTCGCGACTATAGCCTTTCTCAAAAAGATGAGGTATGACTGGCATCAGTATAACCGATTAGACGTATAGGGCCCAAGCCCAACAACGTCCGCGAATCTTTCTGAGAACCGCTATATACAAACAATGTCCGCCTCCGCGGACTGGAAGAAAGAAATAGTTGCTGGTGAATGGAATTCACGATCGCTTATTTCCCAAAAATATAGATAAGTTAAGCAGAAGATTATGCCTCATTTTCGGGTTCGCCAATCGCACGTTGGAGTGCATTGCGAATGTGAATAATCCTCACCGTTGGTATGGGTCGATCGTCAAGAATAGTGAAGAGTATGCGATATGTGGTTTTACCACTTCCATATAGAAGCTGGCGAATCTCTTGGCTAAAAAATGCGTTTTCACGGGCTAAAACACAACGACGGGGCATTTCCGAAAGTGAGGAAATCGCTTTAATCAGGCCTTGATACCATGCTTGAGCGCGATCGGGAGTCGTGAATTGGGAAAAATTCAAAAACGCTGCATCAGCTTCAGATTGAGCTGTACTGGAAAAATCAATGCGATAAGTCATGCTTCCAAAGAAAGTCCGTATTTCTGGTTTTGTCGATCGACAAAATCTTCCAAACTAGAAAATTGACCCCGATCGAAGTCATCAAGTCCGCGTTGAATCCCTTCCAATGCCTCAAAGAAATCGCTTTCATCAAAGCTAAGGCCGAAGGCGAGAACAGCTAGGATAACGCTGGTTATATCTTGTCCTGTACTTTCAGCCCGTTGCCGCAGCAGTGCTTCAATTTTTGGGGGTAAGGTGAGTGTAACGGTCATAAAAGTTATGATGAATGGTTAACTTTAATTTGTAACTTTATTTTGACATAGTTAGCCAAAACATCGCTTCCTCAACTATCTGCCTATTCCGGAACCCGATCGCCCGAAATGCCTGTCTTGCCTTTCTGGTAATCTTGCAAGACGGAGAGACTCATTGCGATGGTTTGTTCTTCGCCCAGGGGTTGAAACTCGTTTGCTGTGTCAATTTCTCCCCACTGATATCCCTCGCTTTCCTCAGTAATTTCTGTGATTAGGCGTTGGACTGATTCAGCCATGAAAGTGCGATCGCCTTCACCGCATCGCTGGACATGACCTGAATTTTGGCGTGGAGTTGCTTTATAGATTGAGCCATTGGACAATAAAGACTGACTGATGTAATTTTAGCGCAGTGTCAAATACTTGCACATACTTTAACGCACAGTTGCGCTAAAATTAATTAAAGACTTTAAGAATTGTCAAAATGCTAAGCAGCGCCGCATTGAGGAAAACAGGGTCGGGGTGGGAATTTGCAAGTGAAGAAGCGTTAGAGGATTTTGTCGAAGTTCACTTGCAAAGTTTGCTCGGTTTGACGGTCATCAAGCGGCAATTCACAATCAATGAGCAAAGATGCGATATTATAGCGGTGGACGAGAATAAACGGTTAGTGGTGCTGGAGTTGAAAAACGGCGAAGATAGATATGTCGTTCAGCAGTTAACCCGTTATTATGATGCCTTGTTGGAACACAAACCTTTTGCCGATTGCGTGGATTACGAGCAACCTGTTCGCTTGATAGCAATTGCGCCAAAATTTCACAGGGATAATTTTACAGATAGGAAGTATCACGGGCTATTATTTGAGTTTTTACAATTTGCGATCGTTCCTGACGGGGAAAAATTATCTTTACAACTGAAAGATGTAGATGCCGAACATATTGCACAAGTACAAATTACATATCAGCAAACAGAAAGCACTGATAATATACCGAATCCACCCAGAGAGTTTCGGAATCTACTCAAGAAGTTTATTGATGACGAACAGCAGGTAATCTGGAGAATTCGGGAAAGAATTCTCAGATTTGACACCCGTATGCAAGAAATAATTTGCTCTAAAAGCATTAGCTATGGTAAAGGTAAAAGTAAACTATGCGCTCAGATTTGTGTAGATAGAAGAGCTGAGAAATACTATATTAGACCATCACTCATGTTATGGCTACCTCTTTCCCCTTGGACAGATAACTGTAAAAAGGTTGGGAGAATGGCGATTTATAACCAAAAGCTCAATGATGCTCTATCTCTGAGCAAAATAGATGAGTATTCCTATCTTCGCCACTGGCCTGTTGGTTCTCGTTATTCTGCTTCTGATGGGCAAGTTCAAACTTGGAATTTAAAACACTATGTAAATGAGATAAGCAAGCAAGAAAATGAATCCCATGCTTTAGATTTTTTAGTTAATTTATCCTTACAAAAGTGGCGAGAAAGACTTTAGTGTAACTGAGACATTGCAGCAATGTCAAATACGATCGCACTTAAATAACGTCTGCTAAATTATTGATTACCAATATTTGATATAATATTACACCTAGAAGCCAAACTCAAACCAACTAATGTCACAAACAGTCTGGATCGCACGCCACGGAAACCGCATCGACTTCGTAAACCCCGACTGGTTTCTCACCGCAGAACACCGCTATGACCCCCACCTTTCCGAAGACGGTCACATTCAAGCCAAACAACTCGCCAATCGCCTCAAAGGTGAAGGAATTTCTCACATTTTCGCTTCCCCTTTTCTGCGAACTGTCCAAACAGCAAATCACGCAGCAGAAGCTCTAGATTTGTCAATTAAACTAGAGTGGGGACTTTGCGAATGGCTGAATGTTGAATGGATGACCGAAATGCCGGAAACTGAATCTGTCGAAGATTTGTGCAGGCGTTTTCCCAGGATTGATGCTTCCTACAAAGGTGGTATTCCTAAGTATCCCGAAACTGGGGAAGCTTGTCTCAAAAGGGCGGGGGAAACTGCTAAACGCCTCGCCGCACAGTTTCCTGAGGATATGTTATTGGTAGGTCACGGTGCGTCGGTTTTGGGAAGTGCGATCGGGCTAGCGGGCGGTGCAGAAACCGAAATTAATGCTTCTTTGTGCTGTTTGGTGAAAGTGGTGCGGGATGGGGGCGAATGGTCGATCGCACTTAATGGCGATACTTCCCACCTTACGGACACTGAAACCGTTGTCCGTTTTAATTAAATTTGAGATTCGTGCAAAAAATCGCATTGTATGATATGTGTACTGATTGGGTGTGCAGCGTACACCCTACGTTTGTTTGGTCTGTGAAAATCCGAGTGCTATCATGTAATGTCGATCGCACATTTCAAATCAAAAATCCCTAATTGTTATGGCAGGACACAGTAAATGGGCGAATATTAAACGCCAAAAAGCTAGAGTTGATGCCGTTAAAGGCAAGGTTTTTGCCAGAATATCTCGCGAAATTATTGTCGCCGCCCGCAGTGGAGTTCCCGATCCCGCTGGCAATTTTCAACTGCGGACTGCTATTGAAAAAGCGAAGGCGGCGAGTATTCCTAATGAAAACATAGAAAGGGCGATCGCCAAAGGTGCCGGTTTAGCCGGAGGTAGTTCCGAATTAGAAGCGATTCGCTACGAAGGTTACGGCATTGGCGGCGTAGCGATTCTGATTGAAGCCCTGACAGACAACCGCAACCGCACGGCGGCTGACTTGCGAGAAGCTTTTAGTAAAAAAGGCGGCAACTTGGGCGAAACTGGTTGTGTGGGCTGGATGTTCGATCACAAAGGAGTTTGTACAGTACGCGGCCCCATTGATGAGGAACAATTGTTTGAAGCATCCCTAGAAGCAGAAGCCGAATCCTACGATTTGATATCAATTGATGAGGATACTGAAGGTGCAGAAGTTTTTACAAGTGTGCCTAATTTGGAAAAACTGGCTGATGTTTTGAAACAAACAGGTTTTGCAGTTTTGCAGTCAGAGACTCGCTGGATTCCCAGCAATACAGTGGAAATAGACACTCCTGAAAAAGCTCGATCGTTGCTGAAGTTAATGGACGCCTTGGAAGATTTGGACGACGTGCAAAGTGTGACGGCTAATTTTGAAATGACCGATGAATTGATGTCCTCAATTATGATTTAAAATCCAAGGTTCGTAGTAAGGACTTTAGTCCGCATCAGGTTCGTAGTGAGGACTTTAGTCCGCATCAGGCTCATAGCAAAATTTGAAGCTTACTAGAACAATTACGGCTTTGTCGGAGTATGAAAGTGCGATCGCGAATTATCTGCCAGAAGTAGTGCGGTACCGGATGGGCGGATGGAGTAACTCAGATGGGCGATCGTTTGTCAAGTAGTAAGTTGATATATTGCCGATCGATATTTTGGTTCGGGAATGAGTTTTCCCGCAGTTGTTGCAGCTTCGGGCCATGCTGTTTTCGCAATCTGTACTTCCTGCAAAGCTAATTCTGGGGTTTGACCAAAAGCCGAACAGTATTTTAAATCTGGAATATCGGCAATATAGCCTTCATCTTCGTTGCTGTAAAAAATATTGATGCGATAGTCTTTCATGGTTCATCATCCTTAATTTTGAGCTATATCGTGTATTCCTGCTTCGTAAAATCCTTCCTCTTGAAGAAATTGAGTTAATTCCTTAAGTCCTTGGCGGCGCATCACTTTTCGCTGTTCTTGATAAATGATTAAATCCTTAAATCGAATCCGCCGATGGGAACCTACTTTGATATCAGGAATTGCTTCTTCATCTAGCAACTTGACTAGAAATGGTCGCGATACATTTAGGATGTCGGCAGCTTGCTGCGTCGTCAGTTCGCGATTGTGACGGACGATCGAAACAGCCCGATCTGATGCCATCGCCTGCACAGCTTGGCGCAGGATATTGCAGACTGATTCTGGCAGGATAATTTCTTCTCCGTTACTTGTGACTAATTTTGGTTGTGCAGATTCTCGGCTGAGTATCTGTGCTAATTGTGCTATGGATTCTTGTTCTTTTTCTGGAAGTAAAACTGGCTCTGGCGATGTTTTTTGCTTTAACATAACAAGATATATTTTGATTTTTTTCTTGACGATAACACTTTTTGCCTCGCAAACACAATATCCGAAACGAACGAAATATTCAAATCCAGAAATGGGGAAGTTCGATCGCCCAAAATTCCCCATCGAATCAATAATTCCCCTTTTTCTAAAACGGGGATTCGCGGTTAAAACAGCCGAATGACAAGGGAAATCTAAAACTGCTCATTTTTCCCTGTCTATTCAGGTTTTTGAATGCCTAGAATTGATTTCAGCAATAGGTAGCAAGAGAGTATCTTCAATTTCTTGACGAACTTGACTAGAGACAAAACAATTGGTTTTAAAAAAACAATTCGCTAAGAGTTCATTGGCATTGTAATAGCTCTTCAATAATTCCCTTTGATTTGGTGTGGACTTACCTTGCCAATCGAAGCCAAAACCGCGATAATCAATTATTATTTGTCTGACTTTTTCAGACAACTCTTTGGTTGTTTCCGAGTTAAAACACTCGAAATCTTCTTGTTGAGCTAATTTTTTATTAAATTCAGCCTGAAATTGTTCTAAAGCTTGTTTAAAATATTGGTTGTCTTGGAGAGTAGCGTCAGCCTTTTCAATAGCGATACTGAGCCAGGTTGTTACATCTTTACTTGGTTCGGCAGCTTGCCATAAATCAAAGCGATCGCGTGCTTCACTAGAATCAATTACCAGTGGCAAATCAACTTCTAAAAGAGGCTCAATAATGCGATCTAAACAAATAGCAAGTCCCCGACATGAATCTTGTTTGAGGTTTATTTCGTACAACAATTTACTCAGTAAACGATTTAATACATTATCAATAGACAAATCCCAGTCAAGAGATTTATCTATTGCACAAATCTGACCGCCATAATTATCCATTATCACCTCTAAGTAGAAAGCGCGAACACCCGCTGCCTTGTATTTAGTATTAACAGAGCAAGACTTTTGATATAGACAGTTCAGCATCTCTTGTAATATCTCTTGATTCTCAACTAAAGAATCAACTTTTTGTTTGATAATTTGCAACAGACAACTTGCATCAGGTAGTAGTTCAACAACCAATAAGAAAACTTCTCGCCATTGATGTTTGGTTATATGATTTGCTAACTGATGGAGGACAGGATCATCTATAGATCTAGGATTGCAGTTAGTAACGATCGCTTGGGCTATAAAATATTCATGGAAAGTTAAGTGAGAAAATGACCAATAGGTCTGCGCTCGCTCAATCAGCAGGCCACGTTCTGCAATGGACTTGAGCACCCGGCTACTTTCTACCCTCAAAGCCTCCATATCCGTCTGAGCTTCTGGCAAATTACGGATAAAATCACTAATCCAGGATTCAAGCTTTCGCTCTCCAAAAAAACGTTCATCTCTTTCAAATGTAGCTTTGGCAATTTCTCCCAATAACTCTTGAATTCGACGAGTATTTAAGCCACGATAAACTTGTTCTCTCTGAAGATTGTGTTGCTTGCTGTCCCACTTAAATAATAACAACTCAATTCCTTGTTTGTAAAGATCGGCACGACTCTCCATAAACCGACCAGAATCTTCAAAGACCAGACAAAGTAGGGTCAACAACAGGGGGGAGGTAGCTAATTGTAGAATTCGAGGATTAGCTTCGAGATGTTTCATAAACTCTGCTGCTGACTTGCGAGTGTCGCGGGAATTAAACCACTTATCGGCAAAGTTTTGAATTTGGGGCAACTTAAAATCAGCTACCTCCACCTCAGTAAAAGATGAAAAAGTGTACTCCCGTGCAGCAATCCGGCAAGTCAGGGCAAAATAGTTGGTAAAAAATTGCTCCGTAAACCGTTCGACTGATCGAACGACTCGCTGACTATCTGCTTCTTTGACCTCATCTAGCCCATCCAGCAATACCAACACCCGTCCCTGTTTTAATAATTGTTGCGTCGTTTCTGGATCAATTCCCTTGGATTCCCAATGTCGAATAATATAGTCCAGCAAAGACGGTCGATCGGGCTCGGCTGCAAAGTCTGACAGACGCACAAACACCGATACATAGTCCGGTAAAAACTGCTTGTGAAGATTGAGAATGGCAACCCGACACAAAAACGTCGTTTTCCCAGAACCAGGTTTGCCCAAAACCACCAACTGCTGAAACCTCTCCAGTGCTTTGAGCCCCGGAAGCCCTGGTTCCTGAATACCTCCAAATCCCAAGCGTTCAAAGTCTTCCTGGTTCGCTTGTTGGATCAGTTCTTGCTGCCCTAGTCGCAAACTTCCAGTCAACTTCTCCAGAACGTTGACTTCGATGAAAACATCATCTAAGCCGATTGACTGGCTCATGTCCAAGCACTTAATTTGACCGTGATGACGGCTCAAATATTCCCCGTACTTCTGGCGGACTTCTGTAAGCTGGACATCGCAACAGTCTACCACCTCTCGCCAGTTAACATCTACTACTTCACACGCTTTCTCTAAAGTATCCTGACTTACACTTCTTAAAGGAGTGCCTAAAATACCTTTAATGGTCGCAACAGAGCAAAAACTTTGTTGTGCCCACATTTCTTGAGACAATTTATTCTTCTTGTAGGCTCTTTTGAGTAATTGCTGTCCCTCTTTATGTGTAACTGGCATAAGCTGACCTCTTTTGATTAAAAATTTTGACTTTGGCAAAATTATAATATGGCTTTAAGTATTAAATCCCTCAGCCATCTACAAATAACTACAATTGCTCTTAACAATACTTCGGACAGTTTTAGATCTAATCAAGTATCTCAAACCCTTGATGGCTATAGGGATGAGTATTTTTTCAATCTTTAAGTAAGCGTCCTGAGTTTCAAAAAAACATTAAAAATGCCAGGGCTTACGCTGTAACGCTTACAGAGTCGTTAAAAAATTGTCCGAAGTATTGTCTTAAAATAAATTTTTTTTTGATGTGTGAGCCAAAATGAACTAATTTGAGCTATTTTGTGGGATAATATCGGACTTTTCAATCCCAAATCAGCGAGTTATTGTTAGTGGATGGATGAATCAAGTAAAAGTCAATCCACCATAAACATCAATAACTTAGTAGTTTTTACTTGGTCGTCAATGTTTCCATATTCAATCAAACAATAGCTCAACCAAATGTCAAAGTCAGCATTTTGTTTATGGCGATTAACTTTTCTAATCGCTGTGCAATTGACGATCTTATGTTTAGGTCAAAAAGCACAAGCCGGAGGTGGAGACTCAGATTTAGTTGATTCAGAATCAGAGAATCGACCGAAGATAATTAATGCTACTGCCAACATTAAATGGGATAAATGGAGTCAACCTTATTGGTTGAATGCCCAAGTCTGTCGGGATAAAGGTGGCGATACTGCTTGTTTCAGCTCTGATACTGCTAGAAAATTGGGCTGGAATATTCCCGATCGTAATTAATCTAAATCACTCATCTCATCATTAGGAGAGTCTGAAAATGAATTTCAAGAAAGTTCAAAAAATTGCTGCGATCGCCATTGCTAGTGTTTCTTTAGTAGCTACAGCACAAGCAGCTCAAGCATGGGAAACTTTTCAGGTAAATGGTGGATATGCACTGAATACCAATAACTCTTTTCGGTTAATTGACGGTAATCCTCGGATGTCTCTTTATCAACATAATGTCAACGATCCTGACCAACAATTCGATCGTTTACCAGGTAAATCCGGAACACTTTTACGTCATCGTTCTACAGGAAAGTGCTTAAATGCTTATTCGCCCGCCCAAAGCAAAGAAATAAATGTTTGGTCTTGCAACGCTTCCGATCCCGATCAAAACTGGAATTTACAGAGTGTTGGTAATGGAGAGTTCTTAATTAAACGTACTGAAACTCTTTGTATTGACTCTCCTACTCGTAGTAATAATGGCAGAATTCATCTAATTGGTTGCAATCCTAATAATCCAAACCAGCGTTGGAAAAGCAGTGCTAGTGTCTCAACAACATGGAAAATGCCTTGGCGTGGAGGACCTGTTTCGCGCAATCAAAGTTGGCATCCTGATGGCTATGGTTTAAGCAGTTTGGATTTGGGATTAAGTGCCGGTCAACCAGTTCTTGCTCCTATTAATTCAACAGTTGTATCCACCTGTAATGCTGGCAATAATCATCGGGCTATTAAATTACAGGCTTCTAATGGGCAATATTACTCATTAATTCACGTCACTACAAGTAGTATTTGGATTGGCAAAACCTATAATCAAGGAGCTCAAATTGGTGTTGTGGCTTCTGACATCCCTTGGAACGATTGCGCTAAATCGAAAGGAATTCATCTTCACATGGGATTTCCCAGCCAAAACTTTAGCATTGATGGCTATAACCTTACACCTTCATCCCTTCCCACCTCTTTCAGATCGAGTCAATGATAAATCTTCTTGGTGAAAATTGAGTAAAGCGATCGCTTCTTTTGCTCAAACCAATCTGAACTATACACTACTTTTTCAGGGAATCTGGTCATGCTGGCACAAGCTAGAGAGCGTTTGTTAAGTTTCATTACAAAAACTCGCGATCTGCATAAAAAGTCAGACAGATCCCTGACAGATAAGTAGGAACTCGCGATCGCGCATTTGCAAGTTGGCCGTTAACTGCGTGGGATTGAGAAGGGATCGCCCATTGCTATTTCCAATCTGGTCGATCGGAGTTTCCCGCTTGCATTCTTTGTTGAGCTGATAGTTATCTGTATACTTGAGAGGGCATTTACCGTGAATATCTTCAAAAAAGCAATTCTTTTCGGTGCTGCTACAGCAACAATTTTCTTCGCAGCTACTCCCAAACAAACGGCTGTTGCTGGAACTTTAAATTTGGGTTGGAATTATGCGATAGACCCCAGCTACGACAGTCTTGGAGGCAGCGAATATGAAATCTACGGTATGGCTGTCAAAGACGATTTGGTGACCAATACTATTTGGGTGGCGATTAGTGGTAATACACCTTTAACGGGAATCAATACTGGGCCATATCTTGAGGGTATGCCAGTGAGCAATGGCAATATTGGTTGGGGGGATTTGTTCTTTGATTTTTCAGGTAAGGCAAACTATAAATCTGCCAACGATAGCAATAGTTTGTTTGGCATTCGCTTTGCTCCCAATAATGATTCAAAAACACTCGGAACAGGTGTTTACAGTGGCGTGAATGCCACCAGCGTTGTTACAGAAAATGCCGGTTGGTGGAATCTGCACAATCACGCCAATGGGTTACTTAAAAGGACTGGGTTGGAGGCTCGAATGGGTGATTTAGCCTGGAACGATACTTATTACAGTCCCTACACCTATGAAGCAAGTTATTATCGACCTGAAACTCACATTCCCAATGTAATTGCATCAGGTAAGAAAGTTGGCGACATTACGATGGTTAACGATGGAGAGTTGGCGGCGGCTGGGTTTGCTCTCGGTGTACTTCCTGCGCGCGGCAGCCAAACTATTGGGTTTAAGTTTGATAAATCTTTGATGCCGGTTGACAGTTATGTTGCTACTTTAATTCTTGAATGCAACAATGACGCTATGGCTCTGATCGGAGAGACTGAAGCAGTACCGGAACCTTCTTCGATATTAGCGACATTGTTAGGAGTTGGTGCGATCGGTACTTGGCGCAAGCGCAAGCAAAAGTTAGCGGTGTAATTTTGCAGTCAGGGCGTCCCACCTGTGCTTCCGAAGCGGTTAAAAAAGCGTGATCTCCCGAGTCATCCATTAAGCTGAGAACAAAAAGTCGATCTTCTTCTGATCACTGGATGATGATACTGTAATGGCTATTCATTTGGAACTATTTAGAGGCGAATAGAAAAGAATGCCAGCTAATCAATACTTCGGACAGTTTTAGATCTAATCGAGTATCTCAAACCCTTGATGGCTATAGGGATGAGTATTTTTTCAATCTTTAAGTAAGCGTCCTGAGTTTCAAAAAACCATTCAAAATGCTATGGCTTACGCTGTAACGCTTACAGAGTCGTTAAAAAACTGTCCGAAGTATTGAGCTAATGAGGTTTAGAATATTGTAGCCGATTGCCCAAACTACCTAGTTTATTTAAGAAATAAGGTTTCCACAACCTACGCACTCCAACCAAAGAAACCGGGTTTTTACCGAATCTGCGGGCTGCAAAGAAGTATTTTCGTAAAAAACCCGGTTTCTGATCCCCATGTCTAAGTCCTATGACTATTGCATCCCCACACCGATGTACAATAGTCAGATCGCATTCCCCAACTCCCAACCGTGATTGACCGCTACACTCTGCCCGAAATGGGCAACATCTGGACTGAAACCGCTAAGCTCAAAAGCTGGCTGCAAGTAGAAATCGCTGTCTGCGAAGCTCAAGCCGAACTCGGCTACATCCCCGCCGCCGCAGTCGAAGAAATTAAAGCTAAGGCGAATTTTGACCCGAAACGAGTCCTCGAAATTGAGGCGGAAGTCCGCCATGACATGATTGCTTTCTTGACAAATGTCAATGAATATGTAGGCGATGCCGGCCGCTACATTCACCTCGGTTTAACCAGTTCCGATGTGCTCGATACGGCTTTGGCTTTGCAATTAGTCGCCAGCGTCAATGTCTTGTTAGAACGTGTCGAAGAATTGAGTCAAGCTATTCGCTATCAGGCGCAACAGCACCGCTACACTGTGATGGTTGGCCGATCGCACGGAATTCACGCCGAACCCATCACCTTTGGCTTTAAACTGGCAGGATGGCTGGCTGAAGTGTTTCGCAGCCGAGAAAGATTGGTGAATTTGCGATCGTCGATCGCAGTTGGCAAAATCTCCGGTGCAGTCGGAACCTATGCTAATATCGATCCGCGCATAGAAGCGATCGCCTGTCAAAACCTCGGACTCGAACCGGATTGTGCATCGACTCAAGTCATTTCGCGCGATCGACACGCCGAATACGTCCAAACCTTAGCACTGTTAGCCGCATCGATCGAACGTTTTGCAGTGGAAATTCGCAACCTTCAACGCACCGATGTTCTCGAAGTCGAAGAGTTCTTTTCCAAAGGGCAAAAAGGCTCATCCGCCATGCCCCACAAACGCAACCCGATTCGATCGGAACGATTGACAGGAATGGCAAGAATTGTCCGCGCCAACGCCGTCGCAGCCTTAGAAAATGTGGCGCTTTGGCACGAAAGAGACATTTCTCACAGTTCCGTAGAACGGATGATTTTACCCGACAGTTCCACTGTTACCCACTTCATGTTAGTCGAAACCACAGACTTAGTAAAACACCTGCTAGTCTATCCCGAAAACATGAAGCGAAACATGAATCTTTACGGCGGAGTCATCTTCAGCCAGCGGGTGATGTTAGCCTTAGTAGAAAAAGGCACGAGTCGCGAAGATGCCTATAAAATTGTCCAATCTTGCGCTCACCAAGCTTGGAATAAAACGGGTGGCAATTTCTACGATTTAATCTCCAAAGATGTCAGCGTTACTGCTCGCATGACGACCAAAGAAATTGATGATTGTTTCGATCCGCAATATCAATTAAGGCATTTAGATTTAGTATATCAGCGCTTAGGAATTTAAAAAGATAAGATTTCGCAAGTGTTAAACGACTATTATCAATTTGTAGGGTGCGTCGCTTCCTATGTCTGGAAGTTCGATCGCAGATATTAGAAAGCGACGCACCCTACCAAAAACCACACAATTCCAAGAGCAATCGCTATGCTGTAATAGAGCATCAGTCCCGATCGCCAATCGATCGCGTACCCGTCATGACCCAAAGCCTTACTCCCACAACCTCCCTCCGCGCCTTCCCCGATCACACGCAACTACCTGAATCCGATGGCACGTTTGTGAAAAACTTCCAAGAACATCCTCAGTGTATTTTGCTCACCGACTCCCTGGAAACCACGCTGCAAACGCTACACCCTGATGGAATGTATGCGATCGGGCAAGATAGTGGCATCTACTGGCGCGAAACCGACCCACCAGAACGCGGAGCCGAAGCTCCTGACTGGTTCTACGTCCCTAACGTTCCACCCCTGGTAGATGGAGAAATTCGTCGCTCTTACGTCTTGTGGCGCGAGTATATGGTGCCACTAATTGCGATCGAGCTTGCTAGTGGAAATGGTTCGGAAGAACGTGACAAAACTCCTCTATCTCGTACCCCAGAAGGTGTTACTCAAAAACCCGGAAAGTTTTGGGTATACGAGCAGATTATTCGGATTCCTTACTACGCTATTTACATCATTAAAACTGGTGAACTGGAAGTCTATAATTGGGTAAATACTCGTTATATTCGCTTGGAACCAAACGATCGCGGACACTACTCGATCGAACTAATGGGAGTAGAGTTGGGCCTATGGGAAGGTAGTTATCAAAATCAGACACAGCGATGGTTGCGCTGGTGGGATAATCAGGGTAATTTGTTGCTAATCGGGAGCGAACAAGCCAGACTAGAACGACTCCATGCCGAACAAGAACGCCAACGGGCTGAAGCTGAAAGCCAACGGGCTGAACAAGAACGCCAACGGGCTGAAGCTGAAAGCCAACGGGCCGATCGCGAACAGCAACAAAAAGAACGATTGGCGGCTTATTTGCGATCGCAGGGTATCGATCCAGATCTGATTTGAGTCTTGGCGATCGGTGTATTTTATCTAGCTTTTGGTTGTAATCTACTCTCTAAGACTTGCCATCAGAACAGCTATGAAATTTAATCGTTGTGGAAAATACCCGATCGCATTTATGTTAGTGTTGCTATGTGCGATCGGTCTGCACCATCCCACATTTGTCAGCGCCACGGAGTCGCCACAAGTGCAAATTACTCAACCAGAACCAACTTCGATCGCACCTGAAAGCGTTTTCATGAGTCAACTTCCCAATTGGGCGCGACTTGTTGACATCCGCACCGTCAATCGCAACATTCGCCTCGATATCCGCTACGCCACTACTAACAATTTCTTGAAACGCAAACTTTACTCCACAGCAAAATGCGCTTTGAGAAGTTCTGTTGCTCAAAAATTGGGAAAAGTTCAAACAGATTTGGAAAAAATTGGCTTGGGTTTGAAAGTTTACGATTGTTACAGGCCTTTTTCTGTGACTAAGCAAATGTGGGAGTTTTTGCCAGATCCGAACTATGTTGCTAATCCTGCTAGGGGTTCGCGGCACAATCGCGGGGCGGCTGTAGATTTGACTTTAGTCGATCGCACTGGCAAAGAATTAGAGATGCCAACGCCCTATGATGATTTTACCAAAAAAGCTCACAGAGATTACAAAGGTGGCACTGCCCAATCTCGGAAAAATCGTCAAATTCTTGAGGATGCGATGAAAAAACAGGGATTTATCGGCATCACCACAGAATGGTGGCACTTTGATTCGGAAGATTGGCAGAAATTTGCAATTTTAGATATATCGCTTACTGAAATTCCTTAATTAGCTAAGTGTAAACAGGTTCGTAGTGAGGACTTTAGTCCGCAAAAACACAGGTTCGTAGTGAGGACTTTAGTCCGCAAAAACACAGGTTCGTAGTGAGGAATTTAGTCCGCAAAAACCCGGTTCGTAGTGAGGACTTTAGTCCGCAAAAACACAGGTTCGTAGTGAGGAATTTAGTCCGCAAAAACCCGGTTCGTAGTGAGGACTTTAGTCCGCAAAAACACAGGTTCGTAGTGAGGACTTTAGTCCGCAAAAACCCGGTTCGTAGTGAGGACTTTAGTCCGCAAAAACCCGGTTCGTAGTGAGGAATTTAGTCCGCAAAAACCCGGTTCGTAGTGAGGACTTTAGTCCGCAAAAATTGTTAAATCAGGACTGAAGTCCTTACTACGAACTTAAGGAAGGACTGAAGTCCTTACTACGAACCTTAAGAAGGACTGAAGTCCTTACTACGAACCTGAGGAAGGACTGAAGTCCTTACTACGAACCTGAGTATGTCAACGGACTCGCACATAAAATTCGTATTCATAGCCACGGAAATTTGAGTTTAGTTCAAATGTGTAATTTCCACTAACAGGAATTTTGCCCGTCCACTCAGTTTTGTTACCTCCTGTATTCGGATCTTCTGCTAAAAGTTTGCCGCCAGGAGTGATAATTAGCGGGAAAACATCTTTCCGATTCTTAACCGTCATTGTTTGATTTTTAGCAGCCCGAATCTTGTAAGAATGAGTTCCACCGCCGATTATTCGACCTTTGACTATAGCTTCATCTCCACCAGACAAAAAATTAATCTGCTGGTTGACGCTAGAACAACTGCTTTCGGTGCGATTTTTGGCAATCCAACCGGGCGGTTCGGTAATTCGCAGCCAACCATTTTGTTCTTCTGCAATCGAAACAAAGGTATGATTTTTCAGTTTTCCTACTATTTTGCTGTCGTTTACTTGCGGGTGCGATCGCACATTCAGCGGTGGATTCGGATCGCTAACTACAGCCATACTGATTTTACAGCCGGAATTGGGCGGTGTGACAACTACTGGCGCACCTTTTTGCTGCGAGACTCCAGCGATTAGCGGTGGTTGAAGTGCGCCACTTTTGGCTGGTTGAGGTTGAGATTTCGAGGCTTCCGCAGGCTGGGTTTCTTCTTGCAGGGCTTCTGCTGGTTCAGACTCGGGGTTGTTCGCCGGAAGCAGTGAAATATCGTTGCTGACTGCTGCTGGCGATTCTGCAAGGGGTGCATTGGATTGTTGAATCCTACCTGACTGTATGGTTGCAGCAGCTACTCCCACGGCTGTGGCTAGCCCTGCTAAGGTGACTGTGATGATTTGAGTAGAAGTAAATGGCATAAAAGCCCCCTCTGTATTTATACTGATATTTTTTGTTGTGGAATTGACGCGATCGCCAGTTAAGTTATAGAGAAAATACGTAATTAGGCGAATTTGTCAAGATTTTGCTGGAAAAATCGGGCCGACAGCGATTTGATTTATAGTGAAAATACTTAATCTGGGCTCATCTTTCCGGATGAGTTCCTAAAATTTAACATCGATCGTTGTCACAATAATTTTACTCCGTCTATACTTGACACCTGTAGTGGTGGTACTGTTGCTCTGAGCCAGTTGTGTTCGCATCTAGCAAGGTAAGCATCCAGCGCGAGGTGCCGTTTATTAGTTCTCATGTCAAGATTTATTCCTTTCCAATTACAACCACCTCGCGATCGACTGATTTCGGAGGTGAAGCAGGAAGCCGAAGCGGGCCGATCGCAATCCTTGCATACTGCTGTGCTGGCTAACCTCAGCCAAGACTCGCAGCCTGTCGGTGTTAGTCGCTGCTGGGATGTGGAAGTGAAAGCGGGAAATCGTCCAAGTTTTCGGCTTCCAGCCAAAGCTAGTCTTTCTCAAGTGTTCGATCGCACCAGCGGCAAATTAGTCATTTTGGGAGCGACGGGTGCAGGCAAAACCACCACGCTGCTAGAATTAGCTCTGGTGTTAGTTTTGCGCGCCGAACAAGATCCTAATTTACCAATACCGGTGCTGTTTGAACTCGGATCGTGGAAAGCAGAATCTGGGGCGATCGCAGATTGGTTAATTGTTCAGCTCCAGTATAAATATGGCATCTCAACCACTGACGGCAAAAAATGGCTGGCCGAACAAAAATTGCTACCTCTTTTCGACGGTTTGGACGAACTAGAAATCCACCGCCAAGATAGCTGCATTCAAGCAATAAATCAGTTTCTAGAAAGCGAATTTCAACCGAAACATTTAGTAGCGTGCAGCAGTTTTGAAGCTTACAAAAACTGCCAGACTAGATTTAAACTGCAAGCAGCAGTTTTGCTGAAACCTCTAACCGAAACTCAAATTCAAAATTATCTCCTAGAAGCCAGAAGCCGCGAACTTTGGTACAGCATAGAGAAGGAGCCGGAGTTGTTAAAATTAGCAAAATCTCCGTTATTATTGAGCATGATGGCTTTGGCTTATGATGATATTTTAATCGAATCTTGGAAGCGGATAACTTCCACAGAAGAACAGCGCAAATATCTGTTAACTGCCTACATCCGCCACCAAATGACTGGGGAAGTCAAGCAATATCCCAGAGGAAAGGAACTGCGGCCCGAACAAATTCGCCGCTGGCTGGGATGGTTGGCGAGAAAAATGGAACAGCAAGGAATTCAAGAATTTTACCTCGATCGCATCTCGTCGAGTTGGCTGCAAACAGTCGAGGAACAGCGCAAGTATCAGTTTGGAGTTAAACTGTTGGGCGGGCTGATTTGGGTAATTTTGGGAGTAATCGCCACCCTAATCTCCGGCTCGATTTGGGGATTGATTGCGGGTGCTGCGGCTGTGGTAATTAGTGCTGTGTTACCGCCAATTCCGGCGATCGATCGTTTGATATTGCGCCTCGTACTGTGGTCTAGCGGTCATATTCCTTGGGATTACCAGCGTTTTCTGGATGCTGCGGGCGATCGACTTTTGCTACAAAAAACGGGCGATCGGCGTTATCGATTTGTCCACGATTTATTGCAAAAGCACTTTGCTGAAATTAGTAATTAGGTAAGTTGTTGGGATGCGAGCCCTCCGGAGGTAAGTTGTTGGGATGCGAGCCCTCCGGAGGTAAGTTGTTGGGATGCGAGCCCTCCGGAGGTAAGTTGTTGGGATGCGAGCCCTCTGTTAGGTAAGTTGTTGGGATGCGAGCCCTCCGTTTGCATTCATTGAGATGTTCCACCCCTAAAAACTCCATTTGCCATATAGCCTTTCTCAAAAAGATGAGGTATGCGTGACAGCTTGTATAACTGCTTAAACTAAGGGGGCTGAAGCCCAACAACGTACCTCATTTATCCGAGAATGGATACATTAAAAAATTGGTGGTATTTTAGCCATGCTAAATACCTGTTCAGCAGAAAATTCTAATCCATCAAAAAGTGGATCTTGTAATAAAGTATCCCCCATATAAGTCTGAGGTGCTGCATCCGGATAAAAAACTGTAATGCTTCTGGCCTTACTATCCACCACCCAAACCCGCAAAACCTTAGCATCTAAATAATTTCTGGCTTTCGCAGCTAACTGACCAAAAGTTTGTTCGGGTGAAATGATTTCTATGACTAATTCCGGGACGACAGGACAGGCTTCATCTTGGTTCCAGTCTGGAGATAAGCGTTCGTAAGAAACATATAAAAGGTCTGGAACTGGAACCCAATCTCGCCCCATTCTGGTTAATTTAACTGCCCATTCTACACCAATTTCTCCTCGTTCTTCACCCCACTGTTCGAGGATTTTTATCAGGCTTCTGGTGAGGCGAGAATGAAAATTTTTCGGTGACATCTTCGGTACGGCTTGATTGTCAACAAGTTCGTAGGTAATATCTCCTTCTCCTTCGGGGAGACTGAGAAACTCTTCCAGAGTTAGTTCTGTTTTGGCCTGAAACATAATATTCCTCTGCTGTTAAACGGCATATAATGCGACAAAAGCTTAGTATTCGTAGGTGCACTGCCATTTTTAATCTCTAAATTATATCGATTTTTTCAGTGGCGACGCACCCTACATATAGGTTTGTTTCCACGAGTCTTGCAAGCATAGGTGCGTCGCTACTAGATTGTCGCTTTTTCTTGAAGATTGTCGATCGCGACGCACCCTACAGCTAAGCTTGGATTACTTAAATATTGATTGACATAATACAAATGTTATGATATGTATTGGCAAAATCTCCAGTCTTAACTGTCAAATGTACGATCGCATCCTCACCGACACCCCCAAAAGGTTAAGATTCTAATCTGACCTCCTGCAATCATTGCTTCACCTCCTATGGCAGAAACCCTATTGTTCAACGCCCTCCGCGAGGCGCTAGACGAAGAAATGGCCCGCGACTCCTCTGTATTCGTACTCGGCGAAGACGTAGGTCAATACGGTGGTTCCTATAAAGTCACCAAAGACCTCTACGACAAATATGGCGAGCTCCGAGTCCTCGATACCCCGATCGCCGAAAATAGCTTTACAGGCATGGCAGTCGGCGCAGCAATGACGGGATTGCGGCCGATCATCGAAGGCATGAACATGGGCTTTTTGCTCCTCGCCTTCAACCAAATTTCCAACAACGCCGGAATGCTGCGCTACACCTCCGGCGGCAACTTCAAAATGCCGATGGTAATTCGCGGCCCCGGTGGCGTGGGCCGACAACTCGGCGCCGAACACTCCCAGCGGTTAGAAGCCTATTTCCAAGCAGTACCGGGTTTGAAAATTGTCGCCTGTTCGACTCCCTACAACGCCAAAGGACTCTTAAAATCAGCCATTCGCGACGATAACCCGGTGCTGTTTTTCGAGCACGTTTTGCTTTACAACCTTAAGGAAAATTTGCCAGACACAGAATATTTAGTGCCGTTAGATAAAGCGGAAATTGTGCGATCGGGCAAAGATGTCACCATCTTGACATATTCGCGGATGCGCCACCACGTCCTGCAAGCCTTGCCGGCACTCATGAAAGAAGGTTTAGATCCCGAAATCATCGACCTAATTTCTCTCAAACCCCTCGACATGGAAACCATCGGCGAATCTATTCGCAAAACTCACAAAGTAATTATTGTAGAGGAGTGCATGAAAACCGGAGGCATCGGTGCCGAACTAATTGCTTCGATTAGCGATCGATTTTTTGACGAACTCGACGCACCCGTTTTGCGCCTGTCTTCACAAGATATTCCCACGCCTTACAACGGTAATTTGGAAAGACTGACAATTGTCCAGCCCAATCAAATAGTCGAAGCCGTCCAAAAAATGGTAGGTTTGCGAGTATAAATAGTCAGTTGACAGTTGACAGTTGACAGTTGACAGTTGACAGTTAATTGTTGTCATTGGTTGAGAAGTAGGGGCGCAGTATGCACCGATTTATTTTTTTACCATCAAAGGTAAACTCTGAAGTGATAATTAAGAAGTTAATGGATGCACTCACGGTCTCAGAAACCTGCTTTATTGCGATATTTCTCGTTACTTAACTCAAAAATCGTAGAAAGTCTGTTTCTTTCCAACTCACTAATGACAACTGACAACTGACAACTGACAATTGACAACTCACTAAAGACTAATAAATAATTAAGTATGCAAAAACAACGTTCATTATTAGCCCTAATTTTTGTTTTAATCGTAGCCGCTATTACTGTGATAGCAACAATTCCGACGCGGCTGGGATTAGACTTGCAAGGAGGGTCACAACTCACAATTCAGGTAAAAACTACCAAAGATATCCCGAAAATTGACCCAGGAATGTTAGAAGCAGTGCGGCGGATTGTCGAAAACCGCGTCAACGGTTTGGGCGTTTCCGAAGCATTAGTGCAAACAGTAGGAGAAGACCAAATTCTCGTACAATTACCTGGAGTCAATGACCCGCAGCAAGCAGAACGAGTTTTGGGCGGCACTGCAAAGCTAGAATTTCGGGAACAACTGCCGGGAACAGAAGCGCAATTAGGCATTGAAAGGCAGTTGCAGCAGGAATTGCTGGCAAAGCAAACAGCATTGAGAACTAGCAAAAACAACAAAGATGAGGCCGCAATTCAAGAAAATCAGGCTGCTTTAAAAAGAAGCAATGAAGCGATCGCCAAACTCTTCAAAAGCATCGGACTCGGCGGCGAAAACCTCAAAGATGCTCAAGCTCAACCCACTGGTGCTGGTAACGACTGGAATGTCGCACTCAATTTCGACACCAAAGGAGGCGAACTATTTGCCGAACTCACTAAAAATTTAGCGGGTACCGGACGGACTCTCGGCATTTTTCTAGACGAAAGAATGATCAGTTCTCCTGTTGTAGGCGTTGAATTTGCCCAGACAGGAATTACTGGCGGGAATGCCGTAATTCAAGGTCGATTTACAGCACAAGAAGCTAACGATTTAGGAGTGCAATTGCGCGGCGGTGCTTTACCAGTGCCTGTCGAAATTGTAGAGAACCGTACAATCGGTGCAAGCTTGGGACGAGACAGCATTCAAAGCAGTATTAATGCAGGTATCGGCGGCTTGACTTTAGTCTTGATTTTCATGGTGGCGTACTACCGACTGCCTGGGGTTATTGCAGATATTGCTCTGTTAATTTATGCTCTGTTAACTTGGGCATCTTTCGTGCTGTTGGGAGTAACTTTAACGCTGCCGGGAATTGCGGGTTTTGTGCTCAGCATCGGGATGGCGGTGGATGCTAACGTGCTGATTTTTGAGCGCACGCGGGAAGAGTTGCGATCTGGAAAGACGCTTTATCGATCGGTAGAATCGGGTTTTTACCGCGCTTTTTCCAGCATTTTAGACGGTAATGTAACTACACTCATTGCTTGTGCTGCTTTGTTCTGGTTGGGGGCTGGTTTAGTCAAAGGGTTTGCTGTAACCCTGGCCTTGGGCGTCGCAGTGAGTATGTTTACTGCTCTTACTTGCAGCCGCACTCTAATGTTGGTAGTGTTGGGCTTCCCAGGGCTGCGGAAACCTCAGTGGTTTTGTCCGGGTTTGTCGAAAACTGCTAATAGCTGACAGTGGGCAGTGGGCAGTGGGCAGTTGACAGTTGACAGTTAGTTATTGGTTATTGGTTATTGGTTATTGGTTATTGGTTATTTGTTAACTGCTACCAATAACCACAGACTTCTTCCTTCCATCCGTTACGGAATCCGTTGCTGAACTTCCTTGTTCCTTCTTCCCTCTTCCTTCTTCCCTCTTCCTTCTTCCTTCTTCCCTCTTCCTTCTTCCTTCAAATTATGCAATTCAGTGTTATCAAACAGCGATCGATCTGGTGGAGTATTTCCGCCGCTATAATCCTTGCAGGTATAGTGTCGATGGCGATTTCTTGGACTCGTCCCGACATCCGCGCACCGCTGCGCCCCAGTTTAGACTTTATCGGCGGCACTCGGCTGCAATTTGAACTCGACTGCACGAAACCGGAAAATTGTAAACCCATCGATATTGCCACTGTCCGCCAAGTCCTCGACACCCAAGGTTTGGCCGGCAGCAGCATTCAAGTTATCGGCCAAGAACAGCGCGGTTTGTCCCTGCGGACTAAAACTTTGGATGTCGAACAGCGGACTAAGTTGCAAACAGCTTTGAGCGAGAAAATAGGCGCTTTTGCTCCTCAATCTATTCAAATTGATACGGTTGGCCCTACTCTCGGCAAACAGTTATTTACTTCCGGTTTGCTAGCTTTGTTCCTTTCCTTTGCTGGTATTACTATTTATCTGACGTTTCGATTTCAGTTAGATTATGCCTTTTTTGCTTTCGTTGCTTTGTTTCACGATGTCTTAATTACCCTGGGCATTTTCTCAATGTTGGGTTTGGCTATAGGAGTGGAAGTTGACAGTTTATTTGTGGTTGCGCTCTTGACAATTATCGGTTTTTCTGTTAACGATACAGTGGTAATTTACGATCGCGTGCGAGAAGTAATCAAGCTAAATCCCGGACAGTCGATCGATCAAATTGTCGATGATGCCGTCATGCAGACCCTGGGAAGGTCAATTAACACGACCATGACGACACTGCTGACCTTGTTTTCCATCTTTTTGTTTGGTGGCGAAACTCTCAAATACTTTGCTTTAGCCTTGATTGTCGGCTTTATTGCTGGTGCGTATTCCAGTATTTTCATTGCCAGCACGCTGCTAGCTTGGTGGCGCAGTCGTACAGGCAAATCCATCGCCGTCCCCGCAGAAGGAATTAACCCCTCAGAAGAAGTTTAGTTGACAGTTGACAGTTGACAGTTGACAGTTGACAGCAAACAGGTTGACAGTTGACAGTTGACAGTTAACTGTTAACTACTAATGACTAATAACTAATAACTAATAACTAATGACTAATGACTAATAACTAATAACTAATGACTAATGACCCAAATTTTCAAATTGAAGTCCAAAGGCTTCACAAACTAACAGTTTACGGCCGCTGGTTAACTGTGATATTGCTGTGGATTAGCGTCGGTTCTTTGAGTATTTGGGGTTTGCGCCGCGAAATCGCTTTGTGGTTAGAGCACTTCACCTGGGCGGCGGTGCGCTACGGTTTATATTTTAACCGCTGGCCGACTCTCGGTTTAATTTTGTGCTTGGGGATGACTTTAGTAGTGCTCAGGCAAAGTCCAAATCTGCGAGGATTGCAAGAGCGCGAAAAACAGAGTTTAGAGCAACAAGTGCGCCGCATTCGCAAACAGGGGCCGAGTCATCCTTTGTGGAAGTGGGTTTGCAAAGGTAGTCAGTAGTCAGTCGTCAATTGTTAGTTGTTAGTTGTTATTAGTCATTAGTCATTAGTCATTGGTCATTAGTCATTGGTCATTAGTCATTGGTCATTAGTCAGTAGTTAACTGTCAACTGTCAACTGTCAACTGTCAACTGTCAACTGTCAACTGTCATCAGGCAAAGCGAGGTAACATATGTGCTGGGGAAAACTGTTGAAGTGGAATCTCGATCGCAAATTCTGTTCCTTTTTCCGGTTCGGAAAAGCACTTCAATTCCCCACCGTGCTGGTTGACAACAATTTCATAGCTAATTGACAATCCCAACCCCGTTCCTTTGCCCACAGGCTTGGTGGTAAAGAAAGGGTCAAACAACCGCTTCCGAACATCTTCTGTCATCCCCGGGCCGTTGTCAGAAATCTTAATTATTACCTTTTTGCCCTCGATTAACTCCGTCCGAATCAGAATCGCAGGCATCAGATGGCTAGAATGAGAAATTGAAGATTGAGTGTTTGCACGGGAATTATTTCGATCGCCTGCTTGCAAATTGTTCGGGGTTTTTCCATCGACATTGTCAGTTTTTTTCCACTCAACAAGAGCGTAAATGGCATTAACCAAAATATTCATAAATACCTGATTTAGCTGTCCGGGATAGCACTGCACCAGCGGCAAGTCGCTGTATTCTTTGTGAATTGCGATCGCCTCCTGCCCTGGTTTCCCTTTAAGCTGGCTTTGCAAAAGCATAATTGTGTTGTTGATACCGTCGTGAATGTTGACTTGCTTCATTTGGGCTTCGTCTAACCTGCAAAAATTCCGCAGCGACAAAACGATATCCCGCACTCTTTCTGCACCTTGCTGCATCGAATCAAAAACTTTAGGTAAGTCTTCCAGCAAATAATCGAGTTCGATGTTTTCTGATTCCTCTTCAATTTCTGGGATAGATTCGGGACAGTGCTGCCGGTACAGAGAAAGCATCCGCATTAAACCTTCGGTATACTCTTTAGCGTGGTGCAAATTGCTGTAGATAAAGCCGATGGGATTGTTAATTTCGTGAGCAACTCCTGCTACTAACTGCCCCAAAGAAGACATTTTCTCTGTTTGAATTAGTTGAGTTTGAGTGCGCTGAAGTTCCAGGAGGGCAAGTTCGAGCTGTTGGGCTTGATGTCTCAGTTGTGCTTGGGATTCCCGCATCGCCACGGTTGCTAACTCGTGAATCTGCAACTGAGAAAGCAGTAGTTGGTGAACGTCTAAAAGTTGATAGTTGTCCGGCTCTACCTGTACTACAATGGGTTCGTGGATTAGTTCGGGCGATCGCTCTAGAGACTGCCGCACTGCCTTCATAATAGAGGTTTTGCGATCGAGAACCAAGATATCAGTTTTAGTAAAGCGGTACAGGATGAACAAAGGCTGTTGAGAAAATAACTCCAAGCTGTAGGGGCGACTCATGTGTTCAAAAAAACGCCGGCGCGAAATCATCCCTGCAAACTTTCCTTTCTCAGTAATGATGATGCCGGGAAGTAAAGGATTAGATTGAAAAATTTTAGTAACTTCGCCACCCTGACACTCTGACTCCAGGAGAAAGTTGTACAGGGTTAATTCCTCTAGAGTCGATCGCAAACCGAGCGGCGATTTCAGGGGACTCACCCCATCAGTTTCATACACTGCTCCCTCCTTTGGTAATTGGCAGTTGCTGTTGGCTGCTGGAGTATTGCGTACTATTTGCACTGCTTTCTCTACTCTTTTGATAGCTTGGCAATCAACTCTATTCGACTCGCTCCAATCGAGTTAATTCAGCATGATTTTTTTCTTAAATCGTGCTGTTTTCACCCGAAACAATATAGCCGGTTAGATTAATTTAACAGTAGATACCTTTGCAACCTGACTACTTAGTAAGTTTAATCTGTCCCAAATTCTCCTAACCAGAATCTAGCACTTATCACTAGCTTGAATGTTTCATAACATGAATTTGGTTCAGATTGATAGACATCCGCGATCTGGGCGAGGACATTTGCTATTACCCCTTACCTAAAATTATATGACAATCCAGAAAAGAGTAGTGACCAATCTGGAGCCGATCGCCCGCCGTGACAATTCAACCGCAACCTGTTTCTGCTAATTGGCACAAAATGTCAATTGTCAGTTTTTTCGCACAAATGCCGATCGCTCTCAACACCCGGATTGTATTGCAGGTAGTCTCCGAGCCAGCGACAGCCGACGGCGAGCAATGTGTCAAGTTCGGCACCTTCTACTTTAGCAGGATCGAGACTCCAAAGCTTCACCGACCCATCTTTCCCGGCAGATGCTAAAGTTTGGCGATCGGCACTAAAACTCACACTCCACACATCCGCTTGATGTGCCCTAAAAGTTTGCAGCAAAGTCCCGTCGCGGCGCCAAAGTCTCACCTTGCCGTCAGTGCCGCCCCCTGCAAGCAACTTGCTGTCTGCACTCCAACTGACATTACCCAAAGCTGCTGTAGAATCGAGAGTTTTGAGCAACTTGCCGTCAGTATTCCAAACTTTCACCTTCCAATCGTGACTAGCTGAAGCAATCATCTTACCGTCTGGCGAGAAATTGCAGCCCCAGACTTCATCTCCGTGTCCAAAAAGAGTTTTCTCAAGTCGAAACAGTGTTTTTCCAGTGCGTTTCCAAAGTTTGACAGTTCGATCTTGACTGGTTGAAGCCAACATATTACCGTCGGGACTGAACCTAACTGATGTAACGGGTCTAGTATGTCCTTTTAAAGTATGCAGCAAAACCCCGCCTGTACTCCAAATTTTAATAGTTTTATCAGAACTTGCAGTAGCAATTAGTTGAGAATTATGGCTAAAACTTGCACTCCAAACTAAATCTTGATGTCCTTTTAAAACTTGCTGCAAAGTCCCGTCGCGGCGCCAAATCCTGACTGTTTTGTCAAAACTTGTAGAAGCAACTAACTGACTGTCAGGACTAAAAACTACCTCAGTAATTGACTCGGTGTGTCCAGGGAAACTCAAAATTAACTTACCGTTAGGCTGAAAGAAATTCACCAACAATTCGTCAGTCGCACTCACAATCAACTTGCCATCCGGGCTGAAATTAGCTGTGTGCCCCTTAAGCAAACGATTGCGTTCTCTAACTGCATTTACCGTTCGGTGCAGTATATTTAGTGTCTGTGCTTTCAGCGTTGGGGAAACTTCTATCTCTCGCATTTTTTTGCCAGCGCTGACTGCTGCGATTAAAGCTCCTAGCTGATCGTAGCTTAGGGAAATATCGGCGGTAGAATTGAGTGCTTCTATGTGCGTAATTATTGCTTGTTTTTTTTGATTTTCAGCTTTCTGGGCTACTCGCTGCACCTGCACGATCACGCTACCAGAGATAGCAGAAATTACAGCGAGTGCAAACAAACTAAATTGGACTGTTCGCTTGGCTTTTTGCTGAGCTTTAGTCAAAACTAAATTTGCCTCGGTTAATATTTGCGAAGTTGCTTTTTCTAGTTCCAAAGCTCTTTGAACTTCCAGATTTTCTTGTTCTTGGCTAGCCGAGAGGAATTGATAATCGCGATCGCTCAAACTTTTGTCGGCCGCCCAGATTAAGGCTTCTGCGAGAGCTCTGCCTTGCAGCAAGCGGGAAGCGTCTGTGTGGTTGGAGGCTTCCCAAGCGCAGATAGACTCGGAGTAAGGCAGGAGCTTTGCTAATTCTTGTTGTATCCATTCTTGATTAAAAATAGACGCATAAATTTGGTTGTAAACTCTCAGCTTTCCTCCATCTTGGACGATTAAACCTGACAGTAAAAGTTCCATTTTTTCGGAACTGTACTTAGCTAGATCGTATTGAGATATCGACTCTTCTGCTGTATTTTCTGCGCCGTTTGGCAGAGTCATATCTGCTAAAATTTGTTGGTAAAGTCCCAGCAAACGGCCGGTGCGCTCTTGATTTCTCAGGAGGCGATCGCGAATTGTCTTGAGATGTTCTGGTTCGTCTTGAAATTCCCAGTTTTCTACGGTGCTAGACTGCACTAATTCGGCAATAAATAATTGACAGTTGGCTGGGCTATGGCAATCGCGGCTGGTTTCTGCTGCTAACTTCTGGGCAGTTAATTGACAAAGTTTTTGAGTAAGGAATGGCTGTCCTCCAGTCCAAGCTAAGATTTCTTTGAGAATTTCGTGGGAATTATCCATTTTTTCGGGCCATCCTCTGACTAAAGGTGTGGCTTCGGCAAGATCGAATCCTTTGAGTTCAATGGCGCGGCCGATATTAAACGGAGTTCTGGTTTTGTCAGAGATTAAATCTTGAGGAGTCGCTACTCCAAATAAGGCAAAAGTCAGGCGGTTGTATTCGGGATTTTCGGCGCGTTTGTTGTAGCAGCCGCGCACCCAGGCAAAAAAGTCGTCGCTGGAGAAGTTCAGGGAGAGAATGCTGTCAATTTCGTCGATAAAAATTACGATATTGCGATCGCTCGCAGGAAGCAATACTTCTTCTATAAATTCATTTAATCTGACTGCTGGCGGCAAGTCTTCTCGATCGCGCCACCAAGTCTTGACATTCATTTTAATTTTAAAGCTATTGGCGAGAGTGGCTGTAAAACCTGCGTACCACTGGACGGGAGTTATTTGGGCCGTGCCAATTCCTGTGATGTCAACCATTCCGCAGGCAATATTTTCTGCTTGCAAGCGGCGCGCTGTTTGCACCCGCAGACTGGATTTTCCCATTTGTCGGGAGGTGAGCACGTAGCAAAAATCACCTGCTTTTAACGAGTCGTAAAGTTCGCTATCTGCTGCTCTGGTGACGTAGGTAAGAGCATTCGCCTGCAAACTGCCACCAACTTGATATGCAAATTCTGTCGCTGCCAAATCGGACACGGGAAATAAAGGGGAAGCAGAAGGAAGAAATTCTATTTTAGCCGACTTTGCGCCAAGCTCAACTTCAATTTGAGATAATTGGTTTGGTTTCGATAATATTTCGATCATAATTACTTCGGCTTCCCCTTTATTTTAAGCAATTCTCATTAGAAACTCTAAGATGTTCATGGGAGGAACCTCGGGAGGCCGGGTTTTGTGGGGCGAGGGCAATGATTTGAATAAAAATGATAGGGGAGAAAAGTAAGGAAGGGTATCCATGTGCAGTTGGCCGAACTAGATGTGTTAAATCTATACACGGCTGGGCGATCGCACTTTCAGTACAATGTCAGTATTTCAACCTCTACATCCGCTGAGTCTGAATATACAAAGCCTGAAAGTAGCTCTAATCCTGTGGCTGTCTCGATCTGAAGTTTTTCACTGGTGTGGCGGTGGGAGGCTCTGAGGTAGACAGTTAGCGTATTGGCACAAGGGAAGAGGGGGAGAGAGGGAGAAGGGGAGAGGGGAAGAGAGGGAAAAAAATCTTCCTTCTGACTGATGACTAATAGACTTGAATTGCATAAGTCTTCGATCGCTCCAGAAACCGCAGATGTCAGACAGATGCAACACAGATAAACGCAGATAATTTCAGGGTATTTTCCGATTTTTGCAATTCAAGTCTAATGACTAATGACCAACTGCCAACTGCTTTCGGAGTCAACTATCAACTGTCAACTGTCAACTGTCAACTGAACAGCAGCAATATCACCCAAAAGTATGATTGATGAACAAAAAGTTGCGTGTTATATTTCTAAATAATTCTATAGAAAAATACTTTTACCGAAAAGGAGAACAAAAAATGGACACACCTACAGATCGCATACAAGAACCAGTCGGGGGAAGAGAACTCGAATCAATACCTGTATCGGGAAAAGTTTCTGCCGAAAAAGTTACTGAAGTTAAATTTGACGCGACTCCTCTAGAAACCCCTGCTTATACTAATGACAAAGTTAGCGTCGAGGAGTTGAAGATTAACGGCGACGATTTGGTTGCTAAAGTTAAAGAGCTGATTCACGAAGGGAGTATCCGTCGCCTGATTATCAAAAATGAAGAGGGACGGATATTAGTAGAAGTTCCTCTGACGGTGGGAGTAGTCGGCGGAGTCATCAGCGCGACTTTGTTTCCAGTGATTGCAGCAGTAGGAGCGATCGGTGCATTAGTCGCTCACATGACGATTATAATTGAAAGAAAAGAATAACAATAACTCAGTCGCGATTACTGCTAATGTCCGGTTAATTTCGCGCGCTCAAGCTTGTTTTTTGTGAGGACTTTAGTCCTCTTTTTGTGAATCAGGACTTACGCAAAAAGTGTTTTTACGGTCGAATTATAGCGGTAAGGTGCACGAGGTGCAGAGCGCACCTTACTAAAATTAGGTTGTGCGTAAGTCCTGATTTTGCCAACATATTCTAAGAAACTTTTTGGTGAGCTAACTTAACTGTTCCTAAAGCTGTCTTCCTGCTGTCAAATAGTTTCATAACCCCGGAGGAGATGGTATCGATGACATCGGGAGAGCAGTAAGACAGAAACTCTTCCGATGAAATGTGACCTGCAAAAAACTCTTGAGCTTTCTTCAAAAAGTTTTCGGTTTCAGCAAAGCCGATAGATTTGATAATAAACGTAGCTACGGGGGAGTTTTTAATATCATAGGGAGATTCTTGATTGCGTCCTATTGCTAACAAATCTAAAACCTCTTTTTCTAACTGACTTTCTAAGGGGTAAGCGATTTGTCTGTTGGGCAAGTAATCTTCCAAAACCGATGTTTTAAATCCTGGTGCGCGCAATTCTCCCATCATTGTCGAAAGCGGAATGTCGCGCCCCAAACGGTAGGAAAGAGCTTCTAAAATTGCGATGGTAATTAGTTTGATACCCAGATAAAGTTTGGCGACTGCGATATTTTTTCTAGTTTGGGCAATCATGTGAGCGTAGGTTTCATTGTCCGGTTCTTGCATAAATTGCTGAAAAACCAGTTCGGGTTTGAGGAAGTTTAAAAATCCTTCCATCTTTTGTAGAGATTTGCGATATCCGCCCACGGTATAGGAATTGACATTGCTCAATTCGTGGTTGGTTTCTGGCATCAAGTTCCAGGTATTGTCTAAGAAATTAGAGGAATTTGGAGAGGCAAAATTCTCTACATCGCGATTGGCTAACCTGACCGAACGCTTGACAATTTCTGCTGTTTCGGCATCAGTCCATCGGAAATTCAAATCGCGATTTACACTTACCAAGCGCTGGTGCAAAAGTTCGATCGCACTCAAACCGCTGGCCGAAATCGGACGAAAAGGAATCGTAGCTTCGATGCAAGCTGCAATTTCGGCGATCGTACTTGCTGGCAAAAAAGGCTCCAAAGATTTGGCAGCAATCACGGCACTCAAGAATTCGTTCTGGCCGGCAAACGGAGAGAGAATCTTACCTGGAACAAACCCAAAGACAGAGGCCACCATGTGATACATGGCATCGTCGGGCAGTTCAGTTCTATCTTTAATTACTAACTGCGATCGCACTTCTTGGACAAAAGGACAAAGGGCGCTGCTGATATTGAAACTTACACCCTGATCGACTTGCACGTACACGAGGTCGTGAAACAGCGCAGCCAGTACCTCGATCGGATCGACTGACCCCCCGACCTCAAAAATGTGTTCCGACGTGTGAAAGTAGCGCCAAGGCCCCCTCATCGTTTGAATGATGAGCTCTGCTATCTGCTCCAGCTTCGGAATGTCTACTCGACCTCCCAATTGCTCGATCGACGCTACCAAAGCGTCCAGACACCGTTTTTGTTCTCCGAAAAGCTCCATTTAGGCACCTCCACTACATTCCCTGATTGTCTTGGGCTTGATTGAATGGTATCAAAACGCGCTGCGATCGTGCCATCGCTCCTGACTCAAAACTGGTTTTTGTCAGAAGTCCGATCGGGGGGTAAAAGCCAGAGGGGAACAGAGGGAGAGAGGGAGAGAGCGCCAGAAGAGAATTAAAAATTAAAAATTTGCCGCGATTCTGGGAACTAAAAGGTTCTGTATCATCAATAACATTAGATTTGAGCGGATACCATTTGAGATTTTAGATTGTGGATTGAAAAATTGCAGGATTGAAAAATTGCAGGATTGAAAAATTGCAGGATTGGGAATGACTTATGACTATCGGGTTTGGATCGTCGGCAAAGCAAAAGCAGTTGCATTTTTTTTTAACAATAGTGAGTTTACAACCGCCCGATCGCTAAATCTCAAAAAAACGCGGTTTTTCTCAATCTGGGTCGATCGGACTTCTAGGGAAGCAGAAACCTGGTTGTAGCCCGCACGCGCCAGCCCGGAGCGATGTTCAGCTTTTAGACAGAGGTAAACACCCGTGCGATCGCTGCAAGATTAACTAGGAACTGCAATTTGGGAGACTAGGTGGCGTGAAATTCGTGTCCGACCCGCGAATAACAGTCAAAATCCGCAAAATGAACGAGCGGGTGCGGTGGCAAGAAAAGTCGATCGCCGATCGGGGAATTGACCAAACTAAGATGGTTTTGGACGATGGAGTTCCAGACTCTCCAGAGTTTTCATTTTTAGTCGCAGGCGACAGCGGCACGGGCAACCACCGCGGCCACAACCCGCAGCGGCAGGTTGCCGAGTTGATGCTCTCGGAACGCCAAAGTTGCCGTTTCGCCCTCCACACGGGGGATGTAGTTTATCTCGTGGGTTCGAGCGAATATTACTTGCAAAACTTTATTCGCCCCTACCGAGAGTTTATCGTCGGTGGCGAGCACCCATCTCGGATTGCTTACGATCGCATGGTGTTCAACTTTCCGTTTTTGCCCGTACCGGGAAACCACGACTACTACGACTTGCCCATATTCTACGGAATTCTCTCGGCGACAGCTTTGCCGCTGCGGAGGCTGTTGGGTTCCAAGTTGGATCTCGATGTCGGCTGGCACGGTTCCGAGATCGGAAATGCCTACGCCAAAGCTTTTCTCGACTACCTGAAAGCTCACAAACTGCCGGGAGAGATCGATCGGCACCTAGACGCCCACTACACCGCCAGCACCAGCACAGGCCGCTGCATCCGCTACCAACCCGGACGCTTTACCCGCTTACCCAACCGCTATTACACGTTTCGCAGCGGGGGTATCGACTTCTTCGCCCTCGACTCCAATACCTTCAACGAACCCTTACCGATCCCGAAAACCAAACAGGGCGACATTCACCGCCAAAATTTGGAACTCGATCGGCAAAAGTTGGAACAAGAAAAATTGGAAATGCTCGAAATGTCCGATCGGCTCAACCCGGAAATTCCCGAAGCAGCCGAACAGCTAGACGACTTGCGCGCCAAATTAGAGCAAGTTGACGAAATGCTGATGGATATCGACAAACAACTGTCGCCCGACAGAACAGCCTCCACGGACGTTGAACAACTCGAATGGCTCAAAAGGCGATTGATTGCATCTTGGGCAGATTCAGACGTGCGGGGGCGGGTAATGTACTTGCACCATCCCCCCTACGTAACCGAGGCGACAAAGTGGAATCAAGCTCAAACTTTGGCAGTGCGGTTGCGATTGCGGGAGGTTCTCGATGCGGTGGCCGATGCAGTTGGGAAAGCAGCGCGGGGGCGTCCCCTAGTAGATTTGGTACTCACAGGCCACGCCCACTGTTTGGAATACCTGCGCACTGGGGATACCGGACACGGCGACTCTGGGATTAATTGGATTGTCTGCGGGGGAAGCGGCCACAGCCTGCGGCGTCAGCGTGTCGAAGGGCCGATATTGCAGGAAGCATCGAGCCCGGAAGCTTATGGGTTGGCGCGCGAGGCTGGTGCTGAAACAGCCAGCCGGCGGGTAGCGGAATCTTTGCTATTTATCGGGCGCAGCGGTGAAGGTTCGCACAAACGCCGTCCTTATTCGTGTTTGCGGATTGATGTTCTTGACGGGACTCCCCCCAAGTTCAGAGTTCGGCCTTTGGTTGTCGAACGATTTGAAGGGAAATGGCAGGAAATCGCGATCGAACCTTTTGTGATTTAACTGTCGTTTCTAGGTTTGATCGTTCGGACTTCAGTCCTCAGAAAAAGAAGGACTAAAGTCCGAACGATCGAACCTATTTGGTTTTAGGTTTGTAGTGGGGACTTTAGTCCTCAGGAAAATAAGGACTGAAGTCCGAACGATCGAACCTGTTTCAGTCTACCAGATATCATATACCCCTTACCCATTACCAACTATGAAACGTTCAGCCTGCCTAATCTTTAATCCCGTCGCCGGCAACAGCGACCCCGACCAAGACTTAGCTAGAATTAAGGAACTTTTAGAGCCGTTTATTGACTTAGACATTCGACTGACAACGCCAGAATTAGATGCAGATCAACTCGCCCGCGAAGCAGTTGCTAGAGGAGTTGAAGAAATTATTGCTTCCGGGGGCGACGGCACATTATCAGCGGTAGCCGGGGCGATAGTGGGCACAAATATTCCTTTAGGAATTATATCGCGGGGAACTGCGAATGCTTTTGCTAATGCTTTGGATATTCCGAATACCATCGAAACCGCCTGCGAAACTATTTTGGGAGGGTTGACGCGGGTGGTGGATGCGGGGATGTGTAACGGTAAAATGCCGATGGTTTTGTTAGCTGGAGTGGGTTTTGAGGCGGAAACTGTCGAATTAGCCGATCGCGAAATGAAGAATCGCTGGGGAATGCTGGCCTACATTCTCTCGGGAATCAAACAGTTAAACAATTTAGAAAGATTTGAAGCCGAAATCGAAACCGAAGATAAAATCATCACCGTTACTGCCGTGGCCGTGACAGTGGCGAATGCAGCGCCGCCTACTTCCATTTTAGCTCAAGGCCCCGCCGGGATTATTTTTGATGACGGCTTGCTGGACGTGACGCTGGTGGCGCCTCAAAATAAAGCAGGGGCGATCGCAGCTTCTTACCACCTATTGCAAACAGCTTTAAGCGGCAATCCTACGGATCGCGACGACATCGGTTATTTGCGCGCAAAAAAAGTAAAAATAAGTGCAGATCCGGCTCAAAAAGTGGTTGTAGACGGAGAAATAGTCGGCATGACTCCGCTTACTATCGAGTGCGTTCCGGGAGGTTTAACTATTTTCATACCGCGAATTGAGGAAGAGATACCCGTGGAAAAACTGACAGGTTTAGCTGACATTGAAGTGACAATGAAACCCTTAAGTTAAACATTTAGGTACGTAGTTGCGCTTCAGCGCTCTATGGTACGTAGTTGCGCTTTAGCGCTCTGTGGTACGTAGTTGCGCTTTAGCGCTCTGTGGTACGTAGTTGCGCTTTAGCGCTCTGTGGTACGTAGTTGCGCTTTAGCGCTCTGTGGTACGTAGTTGCGCTTTAGCGCTCTATGGTACGTAGTTGCGCTTTAGCGCTCTATGGTACGTAGTTGCGCTTTAGCGCTCTTTCTTATATATATGAAAGAGCGCTGAAGCGCAACTACATACCTTAAGACCGCGCGGGCAGTTTTTAATTTTAGCGCTCTTTAATTGGATATATGAAAGAGCGCTGAAGCGCAACTACATACCTTAAGACCGCGCGGGCGGTCTTTTCTTTTTATGCCTCTAAGATTTGGCGAATCCGGCGCTCCAAACGTTCGAGATCGAGGCCGCCTTCATCGCGACTGATGCGGCGCACGGTGACGTTAACATTGTTCAAATCTGCCAGCAAATCTTGGAGGATTTCTTGTTGCTGGCGGGCTTGAGTTATTTCGCGCGGTTCCTGCACCAAATCGCGAACAATTGTATCTTCAGCGCGGGAAGCAACGATCGGATCTGCTTCGCCGTCTACGTGCACAAAAGTGCGCCGGCCCGGGCCCCGTTCTTCTTCAATTGGGATTACTGCTGTCACTCGATCCGATCGTACATATTTGCCAAATCCTAGGTGGACTAAGACGGAAGATTGTATTTTCATAGATAGCAAGATTTATTTGTTAGTTATCTATATTTTAACTTTTGCACTATGATATAGCCACTAAAATTATAGGTTTTTATACTACAATATATGTCGGATATTTCTCTGTTTTGAAGTTGTCAAATCTGGGAAAAAATGTTAATGTTTGCTAACATTATTATGCCAATTTCAGTTGGATCGGAATTATTTAACCACAGAGAGCGCAGAGAACACAGAGAAAGATCCCAGAGAGATGAGTAATTCTGATATTAACAGATTTGATGTTATGTGCGTTAACATAAAATTATAGCAATTTGCGATTTTGAGATTTGAGCGTTACTTCCACGGAAAAACAGGATAGCCTAAATGATCCCAATTAGTCTCGACTTAGTTATCAGCCTCTTGACAGCCATTCCCCTGGGCACCATCAAAGACAAGTTTCAGCGCAACGAAACAGTCATCAAATTATTAAAAAGATTTAACCTCGACCCCGATGCTCCGCCCGCAGATTTTAGCGGAGTTTACGTTTATACTTTAGTAGAATACGGCGCTGGCAAACCCAAGCAGATTTTAGAACTATTTCGCCAAAAAGAGATTGAATCAGCTTTTCGCAAAGCCTTCGAGTCCGATAGCCCAGCCATTTTAATTCAAGCAGGCGATGAGTTTCTCAACGAAAGTGCTTTGGGCAAAGAACTTCGAGATTTAGGGATTGACCCCAGGCGGGAATTCATGGCATTTGCTGCCGTGTTTATGGAAGTAGCCAAGCGGACGCGGACACTGGGTGATGTGATGACGGGAAATGCGATCGCCTCTTTGCAAAAACGCCTATCTCTGGTAATGGATCGCATCGAACGCCTGCCCACGCTGGAAGGAATTCGCACCGAGTTTGCGCGGTTGGAAGCCGAAGATGTTCCCGCACTTCCGGCAGCAGCATCAACGAATATTCAAAAGTCTCAAGCTTTCATTTTATCACAACAAGTTCGCGGTTGGTTTGAAACCTTAAATTATCAGTTTGAAACCTATCAAATCTGCGAAGATAACTATTTTGAATGGATTATCGATGTTCCGGTGAGACGCAAAAAGTACGATCGCATTTTAGTCCGCGGCATTGCCGGAGAAGCCGGAATCAAGGACATCTTGGCCCTGCGCGAATCCGTCGAAAGACAGCGCACCGATGAAGGCTGGTTAGTCACCGCCCGCCGCATCAGTCGCGCCGCGCGGGATGAGATAAAAAAAGATGAAAATCGCGATTTAGCTTGCTATACCTTCGATGAATTGCTGGATCAAGATGCCGATTTTACTGCTTATCTGGATTGGTTAGAAACTGAAATTACCAGCCGAGGAATTGATACCAAATATGTGCCGCTAGCTTGTACGAAAGAAGAAATCGACCCCGATACTCAGCGAAAGATAGGCGTGAGTCATTATGATGGGCGAGATGGCTGGATCGAAGGTTACATCGATTTGTGGTTGAATGACCCAGTAAAAGAACATATTTCAGTTTTAGGAGAATTTGGAACCGGGAAAACTTGGTTTGCGATGCACTATGCTTGGTTGGCATTACAACGCTACAAAGAAGCTCAAAGACGAGGCTTGGAACGTCCGAGGTTGCCGTTAGTAATTCCGCTGCGAGATTATGCAAAAGCGGTTAGTGTCGAGTCGCTATTCTCCGAGTTTTTCTTTCGGAAACACGAGATACCTTTGGCGGGTTATTCGGCTTTTGAACAACTGAATCGGATGGGTAAGTTTCTGTTGATTTTCGATGGTTTTGATGAAATGGCCGCAAAGTGCGATCGGCAAGAAACAATTAACAACTTCTGGGAACTAGCAAAAGCAGTGGTTCCCGGCGCAAAAGTCATCCTGACTTGCCGCACCGAACATTTCCCCGAAGCCAAGGAAGGACGGGCGTTGTTAAATGCCGAACTGCAAGCATCAACAACTATTTTAACAGGCGAAACTCCCCAATTTGAAGTATTAGAATTAGAGAAATTTAACGACGAGCAAATTGGACAAGCTTTGTCATTTCAAACAGAAGCGGCGACAGTGGAAAAAGTGATGGGCAACCCGCAACTATTGGATTTAGCGCGTCGCCCGGTGATGACCGAGTTAATTTTGGAAGCATTGCCCGATATTGAAGCAGGAAAACCAGTCGATATGTCGCGAATATATTTGTATGCGGTGCGGCGGAAGATAGAGAGAGATATCAAAGCCGAACGCACTTTTACTTCGCTAGCAGATAAGCTGTATTTCTTGTGCGAGTTATCGTGGGAAATGCTGTCTACCGACCAAATGAGCCTCAATTATCGCGGTTTTCCCGATCGCATCCGCAGCCTGTTTGGTTCCATCGTCCAAGAGGAAAAAGACTTAGACCACTGGCACTATGACATGATGGGTCAAACGATGCTAATCCGCAATGCAGATGGCGATTACACTCCGGCGCATCGTTCGTTATTAGAGTTTTTTGTTGCTTATAAATTTGCAGCGGAATTGGGAGTTTTGGCGGCAGATTTTACCGAATTAGTCGCGCCGGAACAGTTTTGTGTAAATCCTGATATTGAGGCTCAATTATACACTTGGTCTAATTATTGTCGGCTTCAGGCGCAGAAGAGAAATCAGAATGAATTGATTGCGGCTTTAAAGGGATTTGTTGCTGAAGATTTAGGGCAACTTCGTAATAGTTTTGGACAAGCGCGGCTGACAAAAGCAGTGATGGATTTGTTGTTACCGATGCTCGTAGGGGCGGTGCCCCCGTGCCCGCCCGGCCCGGGTTTAGGGGCAACCACGGGGGGATTGCCCCTACTTGAAATTCTGGAAGCAACGCGGGGAAAAACTGAAAGTGAAGTAGGTTATGTGGGAGGGAATGCGGCGACGCTGTTGGTGAAAATCGATCGCACTGCGTTAGAAGCAAAAGACCTTTCTCGTGCAGTTATTTTAGGTGCTGATTTTACAAATGCCAGCCTGCGACACGTTGATTTTACTCACGCAAATTTAACAGAGTCTGTTTTTACTAAAATCTTTGGTAATGTTCGGTCAGTAATCTTTAGTCCTGATGGCAAACTGTTAGCTACAGGTGATACTGATGGCGTAGTTCGCTTGTGGGAACCTAGCAGTGGCAGAGAAATATTGACCTGTAAAGGACATAGCAACGTAGTGGAGTCAGTCGCCTTCAGTCCTGACGGTAAAATACTTGTTAGCGGGAGTTATGACAAAACAATTAAGTTATGGGATTTCAAAACTGGTGAATGTTTAAATTGTTTTGAGGGCCATACCGAATCAGTAATGTCAGTCAGATTCAATCCTGATGGCAATGTACTCGCTAGTGGGAGTTTTGATGGCACCGTAAGGTTATGGGATATTCGCACTGGCGAATGCTGCAAAATTTTGCAAGACCAGACTAAAGTTGTATTTTCAGTGGCTTTCCATCCTGCTGGTGAAATGCTTGCCACTGGGAGTGGCGATCAAACAATAAAGCTATGGAATATCAAAAGTGGTGAATGTCTGAAAATATTCGAGGGACATACTAAAAATGTGTTTTCAGTTGCTTTCAATCCTACTGGTGAAATACTTGCTAGTGGCAGTGGCGACGAAACAGTGAAATTGTGGAATGTTGGTACTGGTGAATGTCTCAAAACATTGGAAGGACATTTCGATCAAGTACGGTCAATAGCCCTCAGTCCAAATGACGGAATACTTGCAAGTGGTAGTTACGATCGTACAGCGAAGCTGTGGGATATCCATACTGGTGAATGTTTGAATACGTTGCAAGGGCATAGCAATTCAGTAACGTCAATCGCCTTTAATCCTGCGGGTGAAATACTTGTTAGCGGTAATTATGACCAAACACTGAGGCTGTGGGATATCCATACTGGTGAATGCTTGAATACCTTGCAAGGGCATAGCAATCAAGTAAGGTCGATCGCCTTCAGTCCGAACGGTGAAATACTTGCTAGCGGCGATGATTCGCATACAGTCAAGCTGTGGGATGTTCGCAGTGGTGAGTGCCTCAAAATCTTGCACGGGCATCTCGATCGGGTACACTTAGTTTCCTTCAGTCTTTCGGGTGAAATACTTGCCAGTGCTAGTTTTGACGAAACACTGAGGCTGTGGGATATTCGCAGTGGTGAATGCCTCCATACTTTGCCAGAGTGTGGAAAGGAAGTACACTCGATCGCCTTTATTTCAAATGGTGAAATACTTGCTAGTGCAGGTTATGACCAAACGGTGAGGCTGTGGGATATCGGTACTGGCGAATGCCTCAAAACCTTGCCAGGGAATAACAGTTCAGTATACTCGGCTGCCTTCAGTCCTTTGGGCGAGATATTTGCGAGTACAGGTTTTGACCAAAAGGTGAAGCTGTGGGATATCCAAACTGGTGAATGCCTCCAAGTCTTTCAGGGGCATACGGGCTGGACACGCGCGATCGCCTTCAGTCCGAACGGTGAAATACTTGCTAGCGGAAGTGCCGATCGCACAATCAGACTATGGGATGTCCGCAGCGGTGAATGCCTTCAAATCTTACAGGGGCATACTGATTGGATACGTTCAGTTGCCTTTAGTTCTTCTAGTGAAATAGTTGTTAGTGGAAGTGTAGATGGAACGGTAAGAATATGGGATATCCGTACAGGTGAATGTCTCAAAATTTTGCAAGGTCATACCAGTAGAATTAACTCTGTTGCCTTCAATTCAAATGGAAAAACTATTGCTGCTTGCAGTCGGAATGGCACAATTAGACTTTGGGATTTTGAGACTGGTGAGTGCCTCAAAAGACTGAAAAGCGATCGACCTTATGAGGGGATGAATATCGCGGGCGTTACGGGTTTAACGGAAGTTGAAAAAGCCACTCTCAAAGCTTTAGGGGCTGTCGAAAATTAATCATCGCAAAGGAGGAAATATGCAGTCAGCAATACGGATTACCACCAAAGTTCTTGCAGAAAATAAACTTGAAATTGAAGTGCCACCTGGTTCTGTGGGTGAAGAGGTTGAAGTGTTTGTGATTATACCAGAACATCTCTCGATCGCCAAACAAAATGCTTGGAAAACTTTTTTTGATAGCTTAAATATGTTCTCGGACGACTTTATGCTAGTCAGGAATCAGTTGTCTGTGGAGACGAGAGACGGTTTAGAATAAAATTTTAGATTAGGACTTACGCGCGGGTAGTCAGAAACCGGGTTTTTTCCAGAATACTTCGTTGAGACCAGCAGATTCGGCGAAAAACCCGGTTTCTTGGGCTTTAGTACGCGCGGGTAGTCAGAAACCGGGGGTTTTTCCAGAATACTTCGTTGTGTCCAGCAGATTCGGCGAAAAACCCGGTTTCTTGGCTCTTAGTAACATCTACATCCACAAAAATGCTATTCTTCCGTTTGGATAGATCCGAAAACCTGTTCAACAGTCAGATTAAGTTCGGGAAAAGCAGACGACAAAATTCGATCGCCCTTTCGGAACTGGCTAACCTGATACTCACCCTCAACTAACTGATAAACTGAGATAGTAGATTGTTTTGGATTGCCAATGAAGCGTCGCCCACCCAAAGCAGCATAATCCACAACCCAATATTCCGGGATACCCAATCTTTCATAATCAGCCACTTTTACCAGATAATCATCTTGCCAGTTGGTGCTAACTACCTCCACAGCAAGTTTAACAGATTTGCCTTGAGTAATAATTGATGACTTTTTCCAAAGCGGTTCAGAAATCAACGTGGGTTTATCTAATACTATAATGTCTGGCTGATATCCTGTAGTCGCTTCTGGAGGTTTGACAAAATAGGTTGACGGTGTTACGTAAGCAAGATTTAGGCGATCGATTTCTACGTTAATTTTGCGGATGAGAAAACCTGTAACTTCCTCGTGATCGCCGTTTGGGTTCATCTCAACTATTACTCCATTTCGTAGCTCAAAACGTCCTTTGCCATCGGGATACCACTCTAGGAACTCTTCAAATGTTAGTAGTTTGGCTGTGGTTTGAATCATGGTGACACGGCCTCTTCTTTTTAACTGGAGTTAGTAAATATCCAGTTGGATAATTTATTGTACCATTTGCGATCGCCTGGACGCACGGGTAATCAGAAACCGGGTTTTTTCCTTGAATACTTCGTTGTGTCTAACAGATGCGGCTAAAAACCCGGTTTCTTTGGTTGTGGTACGTAAAACCATACATAATAAATGTCGCTTATTGTCTAGTCTCGATCCCCCTAAATCCCCCTTAAGAAGGGGGACTTTGACGACATTCTTGTCCCTCTCTTATTAAGGGGAACTTTGAATGCTCTTGTCCCCCCCTTATTAAGGGGGGTTAGGGGGGATCGAGAGGATTGTGGACTCCTAGAGTAGACTGTTACTAAGTTGTTTCAACTAATATCAAAGTACCCTATTGACTAAATTGCTGAGCGTAATAACGAGCGTATCGATCGCCCTTTTCGAGCAATTCCTCGTGCGTCCCCGATTCCATCACTCTACCTTTTTCCAAAACCAAAATTCTGTCAGCTTTCCGCACAGTCGCCAAACGGTGTGCGATAATAAACACAGTGCGATCGCGCATCAATCTTTCCAAGGCCTCCTGCACCAAAGCTTCCGACTCTGAATCCAGCGCTGAAGTAGCTTCGTCGAGGATGAGTATTCGCGGATCTAGCAAGACTGCACGGGCGATCGCAATTCTTTGTTTTTGACCGCCAGATAAGTTTACTCCCCTTTCCCCCACCCAAGTTTGATAACCGTCGGGAAACTCGCTGATAAATTGATGGGCGTTGGCAATTTGCGCTGCTTTTTCGACATCTTTTAGTTCGTAATAAGACTGACCAAAAGCAATATTCTGAGCAATTGTACCGGAGAATAAAATAGTTTCTTGCGGCACAATGCCGATTTGTCGGCGCAGTGTATTTAACGTTACATCTTGAATATCAATCCCGTCAATTAAAATCTGTCCGTCTTGCGGATCGTAAAATCTGGGTAACAAGTTCACTAAGGTAGTTTTCCCCGCACCGGATGCACCGACGAGGGCGATTGCTTCTCCTGGAAGTGCGAGTAAACTCATGCTTTGTAGAATCGGAACCCCCCCTTGCCCCCCCTTATCAAGGGGGGGTTGAAGCTGTTTTCCCTCCTTATCAAGTAGAGGTTGAGAAGGGTAAGCAAAATTAATGTTGCGGTATTCGACTTTGCCGGTAACGTGGGGAAGTTCGATCGCACTTGGCTTCTCGACGATTGCGGGTACAATGGCTAAAAGTTCAAAAATGCGATCGCTAGAAGCCTCTCCCTGCTTGAAATCGCCGTAATTAGCAGTGGTAATTGCGATCGGGTCAATTAACAGTGCTACTCCTGCGATATAACTGATAAATTGCGTACCAGTGAGGTTTCCTTGAGCAATTTGCCAACCACCGAGGAAAAACAGCAAAATTACGCTCATCGCTTCCAGAAAGCCAACTACGACGAACTGAAGTGCTTTTACTCTTTCCGACAAATACTTCGCGCGGCGGTTTTGTTCCGCTTCTTCTGCAAAGCGGGCAATTTCGTAATCTTCTGCTACAAACGCTTTGATTAAACGAATGCCGCTAAATACTTCTGTCAGCAAAGCTGATAAATCTGAAATGCGATTTTGACTTTGGCGCGAATAATTAAGCAGTCTTTCGCCAAACCAGCCAATTAAAATTGCCATCAGCGGTGCAACGATCAATGCACCCAAGGTTAATTGCCAGTTGAGATAAATCATATATCCCATGACTGCAATTAACTGCAAAACACAAGGAATAAACTGATGAAAAAATTTATTTACAACTTCACCAATCCGGTCAATATCTTCTGTGAGGCGGTAGGATAAGTCTCCGGTTTTGGCGGTTTCAAAGTAGCCGATATCGAGTTTTTGGAGGTGGGAGTAGACTTTTTTGCGGATTTCTAAAGCAATAGTCAAGGCTGCTTTTGCCATCAGCGTATCTTGACCGTACTGGGCTGTACCGCGAACTAAAAATATAACTGCACTCAGTGCCGCAATTTGCGCGAATCCTTGTAAATCTCCTTTGCCTATAAATTTGGCTGTTTCGCCAACCAGCCACGCGATTATCGGCCAAAATATGGTAAAGACTACGGTACAAGCTAATGCTTTACCGATGGTTTGTTTTTGGGGACGGAGGTAGGGTAAGATTTGCCAGTATGTCGATCGAGTTTTCAAGATATTTTGCCCTCGCAAGTTCTGTTTTTAGAGATTGGGATTTACGCATTTCCATCCCCATAGGGTATTTTCAAACCCGGAGATCCCCCCTAACCCCCCTTAATAAGGGGGGGACAAGATTATTCTCTTTCGTCCCCCGAATTGACGGGGATTTAGGCAGGGTGGTTTTATTATCGTCAGACAAATTAGGTACGTAGTTGCGCTTGAGCGCTCTTTATAAGATTAGGAAAAAGCGCAAAGATTGCAAGTACGTACCTTGATCCAAGCGCGAGCCGACCTTTGAGCGATAATTAGAGATATCTGAGCCAAAATATGATAGCAGCGATCGGCTAAACACTCGACAATCATTCCTGAGCATCTGCATGAGTCGCCTGCACCTTAGCCCCCGCGACAACTGCGCCCCGAAAGGCTGCTGACTCTCCGGGTGCAAGAGTAGCTGGTAGAGTGTCGATAAATCCGTTATCAATTAAATTACCTGACTCGTCCAAAACTTCATAATTGACTTTCACATTCTTGATTGTTTTGCAGCCTTGATTGAACACTTTACCGCTAAAAATTTTACCATCATAATTTGCCTGGGCAATTGATACTTTTGCTGCTATGTTTGCACCAGTAACACAAGTTTTGGAAGTGTCCGAAGCAGGCGGTTTTTCGCACAATTTGCCCAAGTTTACGGTTTTACCGTCGGGGGTTTTCATGTAGCAAAACGGCTCGTCAATTTGTGAAATTTGAATTTTGGTATTTGTAGAATCTGCCAGCAAAGGGCTAGCTGAGATTTGCGAGATTAGCAAAGTTGATAAGGTTGCTGTTAAATGTAAGATTTTCATGTTTTTATTTGGCTATTTTATGAGATTAATTCTACAATGAAATTTACTAAATTTTACCATTCTCTAAGCTAGCGCACATCTAATTTTAACAATCCTGTTTATTTAAGCTCTTGTGGGATGGGCTTTGAGCAGCGCCCGAAAATCAGCTTACAGTATGTTATAATTAGCTATCAAACTTTAAAAACTAAAGTCATGGTCGCGACTCAAGATAACCCAAAACAAAAAACGGTAGCAATGACCGTAACTTGGGAGAAGTTGCCAGACGACTTCCAATTAGAAGAAAAACCAGTGGAGAATACAGGTCAACCGCTAATTGCTGGAGCACTGCGAGAAATCTTAGAACTGAGAGGATTGATCGGCCCACTCATGCTGATTGCTAGCAACTTTGGGATTTGCGCTACTGTCAACGGCGAATTAGTTATTAAAGCACCGGATTGGGTTTATGTACCTTCGGTATTGCCTGTAGAATCGAGAAGAGACCGCAAAAGCTATACCCCAAACTTGGAAGGAGAAATCCCCAGCATTGTGATGGAGTTTTTGTCGGAAACAGACGGCGGGGAATATTCTCTTAAACGTACTTTTCCTCCCGGAAAATGGTTCTTTTACGAACAAATTCTGCAAGTACCAACTTACATCATTTTCGATCCAGAAACTGGATTGCTGGAAGTATATCGCTTGCAAAATGGCAGTTACGAACTAGAATTTCCCGATGAGGAAGGTCGTCATTGGATGGCAGATTTTGGTTTGTATTTGGGAACTTGGCGGGGGGAAAAAGAACAGCGTACAGGTTATTGGTTGCGCTGGTGGGATGAAGCAGGAAATCTGCTATTGTGGGGTGTAGAACAGATAACAGCAGAACGAGAACGAGTCGAGCAAGAACGCGATCGCGCCGATCGCGAACGTCAACGAGCCGATCGCCTAGCTGAATATTTGCGCGATCGGGGAATTAACCCGGACGAGATTGTTTGATAAGTTGTATCTAGTTTGTAGTGAGGACTTTAGTCCTTCTTAGAAAGGACTAAAGTCCTCACTACAAACCTTGTTCAACTCGTATTATCTAATATTCGGCTTCCTATTCCGAAGATTCCGCGCTCCGGGAATTTTCCGACTGGGACGGCGCTGGTTCAAACTGCTCGCACTTCGAGTATTCAAAGCCTCAGCAGAACTTGTCAAACCCAAATCTTCCAAAATTTCAAGAGCGGCCCTTTGTCCAGTTTCGCAACCGCCTTCCATGTAACCTTGATTTTCCAGCGAAGTGTGTTCGCCAGCAAAATATAAATTGCCAAATCGTTCGCCTTCTACGCCATACATTTGCGTCCACTGTCCGACTAAATAACAGGAATAAGAACCTTTGAAAAAACGTTCTCCCGGCCAAAAAGCTCGGACAGCTTTGCCACTTCTCAAGTTTCTAACTCCGGGGAAAACTCTTTCAAATTGTCCTAAAAATCTTTGTGCTTGATCTTCGGGAGTTCCCGCACCGATCGCCAAACCTTGCTTTCCTCCTGTAAACTCAGTAACTAAAGCGTTAGCAGTAGGAGCAAAAGGCGTAGCTTCCCAGGTGTTTTGGAATCCTAGATCGGTATAAACAGAAGCAGTCGATCGATAGGTATCTCGCCAAATTCGGCTGCGATAGCCTGTAACTAACTTAGAATTAGTACCGTAGCCCAACTGCTCGATCGCCCTTCGTTTCGGTTGCGGCAAAGGCACGTTAATCCGAACATCTCGCAGAGTGCTGAAGGGCAAAGCTAATAAAACTCGCTCGTAAGTGCGATCGAAGGCGCTTTGTCCCGATCGCAAATTAACCCGATAGCGGCCATCCGGTAACAGAGTAATCGCTTCCAAAATTGTCCCCGTCTCGATCGAGCCAGACAACCTATCCGCTAAACGGTTGACAATTTGACTGTTACCGCCATCAATTTGATAGCGCTCGTCGCTGTTGCCGTACAATTGAAAACTGTCAGCTTCAGTACCGATTAAAAACAGCAGATTCAACGCCGACTGTTCCTCAGGATCTCTGCCGAATTCAGTGGCGTAAGCAACGCGCAGCAACTGCCGGACAATCGTGCTAGTATTACCTTGCTCTAGATATTCAGCGATCGAAAGATTGTCCAATCTTTCCGCAGCTTCCGTAAAATCTTGATAGCTAAATTCATCTCCAACTGACTTTAAATCAGCATTGATTTTACTGGCTAGCGGCGCAAAATCTGCGATTATTTGCGCTACAGAAAATCGGCGTCCTTGAAAGAAAAAAGTATCCTTTACAAATGTCCGCTGTACGTTAGCTAAGTCGATCGCCCGCAAACCCAATTCCGACGCCAGGGAAATCAAAGTAGTATGGCCGGTATCAATAAATTCTCCCCCCACATCCGCGAAAATCTGCGTTCCAGCCACCTTAGGCACCGTGCGAATCCTCCCCCCCACGCGGTTAGTTGCCTCAATGATATCGGCACGCACGCCCCCCTGGCGCAGTCGATAGGCAGCCGTCAAACCAGCAATTCCGGCACCTACAACCAAAATGGGCGATCGTCCGCGCTGCTGAGCAAAAGCCGCCTCTCCCTCGCGGGTAAAAGTCGCAGCAGCAACGGCTCCCGCAGCAGCTAAACCCCCGTGCAGCAAGTGCCGTCGAGATATGGGAAAATTGGGAGCGCGATCTGCCAGCATCCCCAGTAACTCATCAGCCGGAATGCCCGTTTCCCTCGATTTTTGGGCAATAATTGCAGCACGCCGCAGCATTGCCATCAGTGCAGATTTAGCCATAATTGAGACGCCCTCACAAAAAAAATGATGTAAACTGGATTCTCGATCGAATTTGATTGTGCACTTTCCAGATTAAAGTACAAAGAGATTTTTTTAATAATGCTAACCCTGAGAACACTGTTCGACAGCAAATTTTATCTCGAAAACAACCCAGATGTCGCCGTAGCAGTCGCCAGAGGCACAGTATCGACTCCCTTCGATCACTACGAAAAAATTGGTCAATTTGAAAATCGCGATCCTAATGCCCTGTTCGACGCCAGCTATTATTTAGACACCAATTCAGATGTCACAGTGTCAGCCGAAAAAAACAAATTTTCCGGCGCCCAGCACTTTATTAAATTCGGTCAATTTGAACGGCGGAACCCCAACCCTTTCTTCGATATTGGTTTTTATCTGACAAGCAACCCGGATGTGCAGACAGCAGTCCAAACCAATCAATTTAGCGCTTTTGAACACTACTTAAAAGTCGGTCAATTTGAAAACCGCAAAGCCAGCATTTTCTTCGATCCCAGGTTTTATCTAGAAAGATATCCGGCGATCGCAGGAGCAGTCAGCAGCGGTGCAGTCAAAAGTGCGATCGACCATTACATTCAATTCGGTCAACAAGAAGGATTGTTGAGCGCTCTCCCCGCTCCCGCCGACGATTTAAACTCAGCCGAAAATTTGGGAATTCTCACAGACAGTCTAATTGCGAGCGATTCTGTCGGCACTACTCAAACAGCAAACATTTACAGTTTCATCCTGAATACTCCCAGCCTGTTTAGTGCAACAGTAGATGGTTTGAGTGCAGATGTGGATGTAGAATTAATTCAGGATCTCAACGGTAACGGCGCCGTTGGATTGGATGATATTATTGCTTCATCTAACAATTTAGGTATAACTTCAGAACAAGTTATCAGTAATGGTGCATTGCCTGCGGGGACTTATTTTGTCCGCGTTTCTCAATTTCAAGGCGATACAGATTACAACTTAAGATTGCTATCTGCTCCGTCAGCAATACCGACCCAAATTTAAAATCAAATTAACGTATTAGGTACGTAGTTGCGCTTTAGCGCTCTTCGCTTATATCAGGAAACAGCGAAAATATCGCAACTACGTACCTTTTGAGATTGCTATCCGCTCCCTCAGCAATACCGCCCCAAACGGAAAATCAAATTAGGTACGTAGTTGCGCTTTAGCGCTCTTCGCTTATATCAGGAAACAGCGAAAATATCGCAACTACATACCTTTTGAAATTGCTATCCGCTCCGTCAGCAATACCGCCCCAAACTTAAAATCAAATTAGGTACGTAGTTGCGCTTAAGCGCTCTTCGCTTATATCAGGAAACAGCGCAAAGATCGCACTACCTATAGCCTTTCTCAAAAAGGTGAGGTATGACTGACAGCTTACATAACACCTTAAACAAAGGGGGCTCGCATCCCAACAACATACCTCATCTTTCTGAGAACCACTATACCTTTTGAGATTGCTATCTGCTCCGTCAACAATACCGCCCCAAACTTAAAATCAAATTAACGTATACATAGCACAATACACTTTAGATAAGCCCGATCCCCCCTAACCCCCCTTAAAAAGGGGGGAACAAGAACTGCATCAAAGTCCCCCGACTATCAGGGAGACTTTGAGGGGGATATCCCGGCAAAAAACAGCGCTAACCCAAGCGTATCGATCGATACGCTTCACTTAAAATCGATCTCCCTAACCATCTTAAAAAATGGGAAAAATAAAGCTCTTAAAGTCAGCCAACTATTCGGGAGATTTAGGGTGTTCCCCCAGTATAAGAGTATGGGTACATATGGTTTGTGAAGAGGGTTCTGCCAGCTTTAAATTGACCAATGCCCAATCCCTCCGCTACGCTCCGCCCAATGACCAATTCCCAATTCCCAATTCCCAATTCCCAATTCCCAATTCCCAATTACTAAAAATTAATTATTAGTTGTTGGGCCGCTGGGAGAAGGCATGGATTGAATCGGTGTCGGAGGCCAATTAGAGCGACTTCTGCTGAGAGTAGCCGACACCAAAGCATAGCCCAAAATAGCAGGCAGGACGATCGCACTCAAAAACACGATCGCCACCGCCCAAGTCATCGCATTCGACATCGGGCCGTAATGAGTGCGGTAAGGGTCAAACGTTGGTAAATTTGACCTCGGGGCATCCCTCAGCGCGATCGGACGTTTGAACCGCACCCGCCTGTCATCGAGCTTTTCGAGCAAAACCCAACCAACTTCCGCTTCTTCCCGACACAGCTTGTGAAAAATCGCCGGATTGCGAAATAAATCGCTGCTAGCCCGGACAATCTTGTACTCCCAAACTGTTGAATCATCAGGATTGCGATCGGGTTTCGGATTGCCATTGGCGATCGCATTTTCACGCGCAGCCAAATTATCTTCTTGAGATTCGTACCGAGTCAAAACTTCCTCCTCCTCATCGCATTTTTGCCCCGCAGCCAATTGCTCGCGGCTCACCAAAACACCCATAATTGCAGCCTCTAAACCGAGACTGCCCACCATCAAACTCCAAATCAGAATTTCAACCATAAAAGTTAAAAATTAAGAGTGGACAATTGACAGTGGACAATTGACAGTGGACAATTGACAATGTTAATTCTTTGCTATCAATTGTTGATTCTTAACTGTCAACTTAACTGTTAATTCTTAACTGTTAATTCTTAACTGTTAACTGTCAAGTGTTAACTTAACTAATTAATTCTTAACTAACTAATTCTTAACTGTTAATTTTTAACTGTTAATTCTTAACTATCAACTGTCAACTGTCAACTGTCAACTGTCAACTGTTTCAAATAGCCTTCCACTACACAATCTGCACCCACAGCGTGCCAAGAAACTCGCTCCAAAGTCAAAGCATCAGTCATTGCTGAAAAGCCCAAATCTCCCACAGGAGTTGGAGCACCTTGGCCGCCGACAATTTTAGGAGCAATAAAAGCCATAATTTTCTGCACTGCACCTTCAGCAATTGCCGAAGCCGCCAAAGTGCCACCGCACTCCCACAGTACAGACATAAAAGATCGATCGTACAAATAAGTCATCACATTAGTCGGTGTCAGCGGTGACAATTCCACAACTTCCACCCCTTTGGCGATCAAAAATTTCTGAAATTCCGGGTTAACCCCAGGCTCAGTCAGTACCAAAGTAGCCGCCGAGGAGGTTTCCCACAACCAAGCCGACTTCGGCAAATCCAGAGAGCGGCTCATCACCACCCGCAAGGGATTGTTTCTGTCAGGCTGGTGGCTTGTCAGTTTGGGATTATCTAGACGCACCGTATTTCCCCCAACAATCACCGCATCGCAGCCTGCACGCACCCGATGTACCTCGCTGCGAGCCTCCTCGCCTGTCACCCAAGCGCTGTGACCGGTAGTAGTAGCAATTTTACCGTCTAAAGTCATCGCATATTTCAAAATTCCGAAAGGCTGGCGGTACAAAATCCGGTGTACGAAAGCCTCGTTGAGTTTCTGACAAGCTTCCCCTTCCACTCCCGCTACCACTTCAATCCCAGCATCCCGCAATCGAGCCAGCCCAGTGCCAGCTACCAATGGATTTGGATCGACCATCCCAGCCACTACTTTTGCCACCTTAGCCTTAACTAAAGCTTCGGAACAGGGAGGAGTCCGGCCGTAGTGGTTGCAGGGTTCCAGGTTCACGTAAACAGTCGCTCCGGCGGCAAGTTCCCCCGCTTCGCGGAGTGCAAACACTTCGGCGTGAGGTTGGCCAGCACCGGGATGGAACCCTTCACCGACAATCTTACCGTCTCGGACAACTACGGAACCGACGAGGGGATTGGGTGCGGTTTTGCCGAGGGCGCGACGGGCCAATTCTATGCAGCGGCGCATCATGGCTCGATCGAACTCTTGAATTGTGCTATTGTCCAGTTGTTTTGTACCTTGCTGCTGTCGATTAGCTAAGTTGGCGATCGGTTTAGCGTCCGCCCCAAAAGTTTCCATGAGATTTTGTTATGATATCTATCCCTGAGTGTACTGAACTTTCAGGCTATTTAAAAATGCTAATTAAAAATGCTAATTAAAGCTGCCAGCGCACGATCGACTGTTGAGTCAAACTGCACGGTATCAGGAATGAAGGGCTATTTATGGCGATCGACCCCACACGCCCAAACAAATACCTTTAAAATAAATAAACAATAGCAGGCGCTTAAAAAAAACTAATGAGTCACGACATGAAGCGGGAATTTGCCAGCCGCGACGAATTAATAGCCTACGTGAGCGAACAATTCCCCGAAGCCGCCGCCCGAGATAGCAACGTACCCTCAACCACAGGCGGGCGCCTCGCAGCCGAGAAAGTGCTGCAACAAGTCAATCCCGGCAAATACGCATCAAGCCGCAATTTTCTGAGCGGTGCAGTAACGCGATTGTCGCCTTATTTGCGCTACGGCGTTTTGAGTCTTGCCGAAGTCCGAGATGTCGTACTCGCCAAGGTGCAAAATCAAGAAGATGCCGTCAAACTCATCAACGAGTTGGGTTGGCGCGACTATTGGCAGCGGCTGTACGCCGAATTGGGCAAAAGGATTTGGGACGATCGGGAAGCCTATAAAACTGGTTACACTGCTAAAGATTACAGCGAAACTCTGCCGCAGGATGTCGTCGAAGGTACGACTGGTTTAGCGTGCATCGACAGCTTCAGTCGCGAGTTGCGGGAAACCGGTTATTTACACAACCACCAGCGGATGTGGATGGCTAGTTATTTGGTACACTGGCGCCAGGTGCGCTGGCAAGCTGGAGCTCGCTGGTTTTTGCAACATTTGCTAGATGGAGATCCGGCAAGCAACAATCTTTCTTGGCAGTGGGTAGCGAGCACTTTTAGTCACAAGGCTTATTTTTTTAATCGGGAAAATCTGGAACGTTACACTAAGTCAGTTTATTGTCGCGATTGTCCTCTGTACGGGCAATGCGATTTTGAGGGAACTTACGAATATTTGGAGAGCAAGTTGTTTCCCAATGGCGAAAAGGTCGATCGCACGGGCGGTTCTCAAAGTTGGCAACGCCCTCAGAAAAAAAGGAAAAATTAAGTAAGAAGAAGGAAGAAGGAAGAAGGAAGAAGGAAGAAGGGGAGAGGGGACTTCAGTCCGCATCAAATAACAGAG